>QIIJ01000066.1 GCA_003232595.1 Aurantimonadaceae bacterium
AATTCCGGGTAATGCATGGCAATGACTTCCAGCGTGCGGCAACCCAATATCCGGAAGTTGCCAATGCGTTGCATTCAATGTTGATAAACCGCCTCAGGGCCATGAACAAAAAGGTGCAGGAGCTTACTTTCCTGACCAATCGGCAAAGACTTGGCGCGGAACTGCTGCGGCGCACACGTCCAAGAAATGCCTATCCAGGCCAGCTTATTATTTCCCCACCACCACCGCACAAGGAACTGGCCAACAGTCTGGGCATGATGCGCGAGGCAATTACCCGGGAAATGTCGGTTCTGCAGAAAAACAAACTACTGGAAAAGTCCAGAGGCGGTTACATTATACCCGACCCTTCGGCGATGAATGCCCTGATTTCGGAATAGTTGAGCCTAAAACAACCCCTGTATCAAGCCTTCCTTATCCAGATGAATGGCTTCCGCTGATGGCACCCGTGGCAGTCCCGGCATGGTCATGATATCGCCTGCAATTGCCACGATAAAGCCTGCCCCGGCTGACAGCCGGACTTCGCGGATATTGAGTGAATGGTTGTCAGGAGCGCCTTTCAGCAATGGATCTGTAGAAAATGAATATTGCGTCTTCGCCATGCAGATTGGGAAATGTCCAAAACCCTGTTTTTCCCACTCTTTGAGTTGATTGCGCACTTTGCTGTCTGCGGTTACTTCGCTTGCCCGGTAGATTTCTGTGGCAATGGTTTCAATTTTTTGAAACAGCGGCATATCGTCAGGATAAATTGGCGCAAAGTGGCTTTCTCCTTCACAAAGGGTCACGACGTGCCCGGCAAGCTCTTCAGCGCCCGCTCCTCCGTTTTCCCAGTGCGAGGCTAAAATTGCCTTTGCACCAAGATTTTCAACGGCTGCCGTTACTGCTTCGGTTTCAGCTTCTGTATCGGCAATAAACTGGTTGATTGCGACAACGACCGGCACACCAAATTTTTTCAGGTTCTGGATGTGTCGGGCAAGATTGGTGCATCCGCCGACAACCGCCTTGACATTTTCGGACCCTAAATCGTCTTTGCCGACACCGCCATGCATCTTGAGCGCCCGGATCGTGGCAACCAGCACAACAGCAGAGGGTTTCAGCCATGCTTTGCGGCATTTGATATCAAAGAATTTTTCGGCACCGAGATCAGCGCCGAAACCGGCTTCGGTCACCACATAGTCTGCAAGTTTCAGCGCCGTTGTGGTGGCAGTGACAGAATTACAGCCGTGAGCAATATTGGCAAACGGCCCACCATGAATGAATGCCGGGTTGTTTTCCAGGGTCTGGACCAGATTTGGCATCAGGGCATCCTTGAGCAATACGGTCATAGCAGGACTGGCCTTAAGATCACGGGCGCGAATGGGATCACGATCCCTGGTATAGGCAACCACAATATCGCCAATGCGCCGCTCAAGATCCTCCAGATCAAGTGCCAGACAGAAGATCGCCATAATTTCGGACGCAACCGTAATATCGAAGCCGTCTTCACGGGTATAACCATTGGCAACACCTCCCAGCGAGGACGCAATCTGGCGCAACGAACGGTCATTCATATCAACCACCCGTCGCCAGGTCACCCGCCGGGTATCTATGCCCAGTTTGTTGCCCCAATAGATATGATTATCGATCATCGCGCAGAGAAGATTATGTGCAATACCAATGGCATGAAAGTCTCCGGTAAAGTGGAGGTTGATATCCTCCATCGGCACAACTTGCGCATAACCACCGCCAGCAGCACCACCCTTCATGCCAAAGCAGGGACCAAGTGAAGGTTCACGAATACAAATAGTTGCCTTCTTGCCAATCCGGTTGAGACCATCGCCCAGACCAACGGTCGTTGTCGTTTTACCCTCGCCTGCCGGTGTCGGTGTGATCGCTGTCACCAGGATCAGCTTGCCGTCTTTCCGGCCATTCAGCGACTTGATAAAATCGTAAGAAATCTTGGCTTTGTGCGGGCCGTAATGCATCAGCTGGTCAGCTGGAATTTCCAGCCTTCCACCAATATCGGCAATCGGCTGCATCTTGGCCTTCCGGGCCACTTCAATATCGGATTTAACAGTCATTTCAGGCATTTCCTTAAGTCAAGGCGCAGGGGTGGCGGGAAGTTTGCACAAAGGACGGATTGTTGCAATCGGGCAGCACGAGAAGATGCAGTTACCAATGTACAATTTGACCTTGACTGACATTTAGGTGTTTTCCTGCCGTCCGAGCGACTTCATTATTGGCAATTGCGACTCTGCCCTAATCAAGAAAAACCAATCCGTATGTCGAATCCAGTGCCACTCATACGACATGATCGTATCAACAACCATTTGGAGGACATCATGACTACAGAACTTTTTTATCTTACTTTGACCGCGGCCCTGACAACCGTGCTTTGGATACCTTATATAGTCGGCAGAGTCAGCCGGCCCAATGACAGCTTCAGACTACAAGTCGCCAAGAAATCCGGAATTGCCGGACGGTGTAAAACGAGCCAACAGAACTCATTTGAACGCACTGGAGGTTCTGCCATCATTTGCTGTATTGATACTTGTCGCCCATGTTGCCGGCCAAAACAACTGGATTACCGCACTTGCCGCAGCGGTGTTTTTCTGGACGCGCCTTGGTTATACAATCGTCTACTGGCATGGCACACCGTTCATCCGAACAGCTCTTTTTGCAGTCGGTGTGATTGCCCAACTGGTCATATTTTCCCAGATTATTCTATAAGTGCACCTTTGAAACAACATACCACGAAACGGGCCTGTTAGCGCAAACCGGCCCGTTTCTTCTATTGAAGTAATATCAGATCAGCTTGAGGTGGCAAATCTGCGGGCAAGTTTCATCACCTTGCTGTTGCGACGATGATCCCGGCGGTCAAAAGCATCCTGGTCCCGAATATATTTCCGTTTCAACTTGTTTGTGTCTCGCTTCACTCGGGCGACCATACCAGAGCACTTTCGCGAAGTCCTTCCAGATGCTTTAAGTATAATGCGTTCTGCATCTTTTGCATATTTTTTAGCAATTGCGCCATGTCGTTTTTCATGGCGAACAATTTCACTGATATAGGCTTTCCAGCGCCGCTGGTCGCCTTTTGATGCCTTCTTCAGATTTTGCCATCTTGGATAGGTATATTTGAGCTTGACTGCAATACGAACACTTTTGACATAACAGCGCTTGCCGCGGGTCTTGATTTTTACCCTGTCAATTTTCATATTGAATTCAGTTGAGGCTATAACGTGTTTCAACCCACGAATGCGCGGTCCGCGTTTTGCCATTTGTTTGTAAACGGTGGCCGCGCTTTTGCCGCGAACACTATAATATTTGTTGCTTTCCTTGATCCTGACCTTGGCCCAGGCACCATCGGAAACAAAAATTAGTGAGGTGATACAAAATAAATATATCGCAAATCGCATCATATTTTTACCGGCTAATTTAGCGTTGCTGTTCTCAATCCTGAATTCTTTACTACGTCCAGACACAAATTTGCAAATAATCCGGCAAATTTTCAGCACTCAACCATATTGACCGCCAGACCACCTTTGCTGGTCTCCTTGTAATGTTCATGCATATCAAGCCCGGTTTCCCGCATGGTGCGAATACAATTGTCGAGCGAAATGAAGTGAGTGCCGTCACCGTGCAAGGCAAGTGAAGCCGCCGTGACCGCCTTGACCGCCCCCAGCGCATTTCGCTCGATACACGGCACCTGGACCAACCCGCCTACCGGATCACAGGTCATGCCAAGGTGATGTTCGAGCGCAATTTCTGCCGCATTTTCCACCTGTTCCGGCGTTCCACCCATAACGGCGGCAAGCCCTGCTGCAGCCATCGCCGATGCTGAGCCAACCTCGCCCTGACATCCGACCTCGGCACCCGAAATCGAAGCATTGTGTTTGATCAGCCCGCCTATTGCCGCGGCAGTTAATAGAAATTCTTCAATTCCATTATTGCATGCGCCATCGCTGAAGCCGAGATAATAGCGAATAACCGCTGGAATAACCCCGGCTGCGCCATTGGTCGGCGCGGTTACCACTTTGCCGCCAGCCGCATTTTCCTCGTTCACCGCAATGGCATAGACAGCCAACCAGTCATTGGCGGCAAGCGGATTGGTGCGGTTGCTTTTCCATTGCTCGCTTATTCGCTGGTGCAGGTTTTTTGCCCGCCGCCGGACTTCAAGCCCGCCCGGCAGGACGCCTTCGCTTACAAGTCCACGCTCAACACAATCATTCATTGCCTGCCATATAGTTCGCAATCCCTCATTAAGCGCATCACTACCAATTGCTGCTTCTTCGTTGGCCCGCTTCAATTCGGCAATCGAATAACCGGATATTTTGGCCATTTGCAACATTTGAACTGCGTTGTCGAAGGGATAGGGAACAGTCAACAGCGCCTGGTTTTTGCGGTCGTCCATCCGGTTCAGCCCATCTTCTTCAACCACAAAGCCGCCGCCAATCGAATAATACACCTTGCGCAGCAGAATAATGTCCAGATCGTTATAAGCGAAAAAGGTCATGCCATTTGTGTGGCCAGACAGCCTTTTGTCGTAGTCAAAGACAAGATCCTGCTCCGGGTCGAATTCATAGCCAGCGGGTAGCTTTTTTTTACTGCTGGCCTCATCAATAATCCGTTCGACTGCATCCGGGTCAAGTAATCCAGGTTCCTCTCCCATCAATCCCAGGACAATGGCGCGGTCCGACGCATGGCCTTTGCCCGTAAAGGCCAAAGACCCGTGTAGTGATACAGCAACCCGGTGGACAATCGCCCCGGCAGGCCGCGGCCAGTCACCATTTTTTAATTCGTCAAGAAAACGCCCAGCGGCCACCATTGGCCCCATTGTGTGCGAGGAAGACGGCCCGATACCAATCTTGAACAAGTCGAATACTGATAGAAACATGAATTGTCCCTGCCACAACACAATCCACATTTCTAGGGGCATACACAAATGAATTCCCGGTCAGATACGCCGCCTTCTGGCGTTTTGAAGACATTCATGTGGAGTTCCCGGGAATGGGTTACGTCTTCTGGTCCTCCTGTGTTAGGAAATTGCATCTGGCAATTGAGGAACTAAAAGTGCAGTTCTCCCCTCCGCTGATCGAAGCTACACTGATTAGGCGATACAAACGTTTTTTAGCAGATATGCGCCTTGCTGACGGTTCAGAAATTACCGTTCATTGCCCAAATCCCGGCTCAATGGCTGGATTAACAGAGCCAGGAAACCGGACGTGGATATCGGACAGCCAAAACCCCAAACGCAAATTGCAGTTCACCTGGGAACTCACGGAAATTTCAGGATTTGACGGACCTGTCATGGTTGGTGTCAATACAAATCGACCGAACGAACTGGCACGCGAAGCCATTGAATCGGACTTTATTGCCCCCCTGTCTGGATATTCCGGGTTAAAACGAGAGGTCAAATACGGACAAAATTCCCGGATCGATATATTGCTTGAGCACGATGATCGTCCGCCCTGTTATGTCGAAGTTAAAAATGTGCACTTTGTCCGCGCACCAGACCTGCACGAGTTTCCAGACAGTGTGACCGCCCGCGGTGCCAAACATCTTGAAGAATTGGGTGATATGGTCGAGGCCGGACACAGGGCCGTGATGTTGTACGTTATTCAACGGCAGGACGGTTCCCGCTTCAAATTGGCCTCAGACATTGATACAGGCTACGCGAAAGCCTATAAACGGGCAAAGCTGCGCGGAGTTGAAGCACTTGCCTTGCGATGCCGCATCAGTCCCGATACAATTGAGCCTGTTGATCTGATACCCATTGATCAACCCTGTTGATACCTGAGGAAACCGTTTCGATGACAACCTATCTTGAAGCCGAAACGGCACCCTTAAAAAACACCGGGCACATAAAACTCTATAATGCCGAAGACTTTGCCGCTATGCGCAAGGC
>QIIJ01000445.1 GCA_003232595.1 Aurantimonadaceae bacterium
GCGCAGCTTCGGCATTAAACGTTCTGATCTGAACCGTGCCACCGTCCGGCATAGCATCACGAGCATTGACGCACAGATTGACTATAACCTGTTCAAACTGCCCGATATCCGCTTTGACCGGCCAGAGATCTCGGCCATGTTTGATTTTCAGACTGGCCTTGTCTCCCAACAGCCGCACAATCAACATACGAAGATCTGACAGCACGTCGGGTAATGATAGAACCTGGGGCCGAAGGGTCTGGCGTCTGGAGAAAGCCAGCAATTGCCGCACAAGGCTGGCCGCACGATTGGCATTCTGCTTGATGTTCATGATGTCGGCAAAAGAAGGATCGCTGGCTCGGTGATTAGCCAGCAGAAGATCAGAAAATCCAATGATCGCGGTCAATACATTGTTGAAATCGTGGGCAATGCCACCAGCCAGCTGACCAACCGCCTGCATCTTCTGACTTTGTGCCATTTGTGCTTCAAGCGCTCTTTGTTCAGTCATGTCGACTGCGTAAATTATCGCCGTTTCTCCGTCATCACCCTCCTCACCATCCATCACCGCACTTGTATAATATCGTATTGATATTTCATCATTGTCCGGCAGGGTTGAATCGACGTAGTCGATGTTGCCCTGCCCTTCTGCTGCGTTGCCAAGTGCTTTGACAAGCGCATCGCGCTGGTTTTCATTGACCAGGCTGGTAATCCTGAAACCTGTTTCCAGCTGTTCTGATTTGGCCACATCGCTAAATAATTTCTGAAAAGCGGCATTGGTACTGATGATGTTACCGTTTTCAGCAACCGATGCAATGGCAATCGGCGTGTTGTTGAAGAACCGGGTAAAGCGCACTTCTGAGGCGCGCAGGGCCTCAGAAGAATCTTCACCGGCACTGCGGTTTAATACCAGTGTTCTGGTTGCGCCCGGAGCACCGTCCTTGGCAAAGGGTATTTTGTGATAGATGCGAACCGGCAGGCTTTGCCCGTTCATTTTTTCCAGATCAAGATCAACCACTGCGGTTTTTGATGAGCCCGGCTCCGGCTTTATCGAATTCAGCAGCGCCATGCTCTCGCCAACCACCAGATCTTCAACCCAGATTTGTCCCGGCGAAAATTGCGTAAGTTCAATTCCGAGCCAGTCAGCAAGTGTAGCATTGATATACATGATCGAACCATTGGCCTCAGCAGAGAAAAACCCGGCAGGCGCATGATCGAGATAATCAATGGCGTGTTGCAAATCTTGAAAAGCCCGCTCCTGGGCTGTACGTTCTTCCGAAATATCGCTAATCTGCCATGCAAACAGAGGCTTTGTGTAGTCTGGCAGTTTTAGAGGACGTGCACTGACCCGATACCAGTGCGCTCTGGTATCTCCGGTTATACTGCGGCCAATTTCCCCCGCCATGCGCAATTCACGGGTAATTCGACTGCCGGCGCGCACTGCATGGCTCATCTTGTAGACCTGTTCAGAAGATTCCGGTTCTGAGGAAAACAGTCTTTCCAGTGTCGAGACGTCCTGAGATGTCTTTCTGCCGGTTAGCTCTCCATAGGCGCGATTGGCGTAAAGGATTCGACCGTCACCATCCGTCACTATGGTGCCTTCGCTCATGCTGTCGACGTAATTTTTACCAAAATCTTCCCCCCTTGTCGTCGAAGACACATGGATAACTCCAAGCGCCAGTGAAAACAGGAAAAAAACACCAATCATGGCAAGGATGCCGAGAACTGGAAATATCAGCTGGTTTGATATCGGTTGATCAAGAACTACAAACAGACCGGCCATCAGCACCAGCGCAACACCCAATATTAACAGTCGGCCAAGGCCCGGCGCATTGCCGCTGCGATCAATAATCGGGTCAGCCTGCGAAATCAGTTTATCCTGCCGAGCGTCTGTCGATCGAGGGAGTGTTTTTTTCATCGGGGTTATTTGGCTTTCCAGTTTTCCAGCATCCATGCAGTTGGGGGTTCAGAAAATCGTCTGTCAATTCTGTTTGAATCATATTTTTCGCGGCAGTCATACCCTTCCACTTCAATCAGAACATAAAAACTCCTGATATTTCTTAAAATCGGGATAGATGGGAATCTATGGGTGATTCGCCCGCCGTATTGGAATAGTATTATAAGATTCAACCGAATATCGGCAAAATTGGCAATCTTGCACAAAAAAAGCTTGCTAATTGGGTGCTTGGCTTGCCCTATCGGGTGCAACCATTCAATAATATCGAAAATCTGGCAGCAGGGAGAATTTTTATGCGTACATGGCTGAGCGGGATTGTTGGCGAGCAAATGGTAACTGGTGCAATGCTGGTAATCGTAACAGTGGCCATTGTTTTTGCATTTTTGGTTTTGTTTGCACTGTTCCGCGGGTTTTCGCGCAGTGGTATTGTCGGCAATAACAAAACCCGTCAGGCACGCCTGGCCGTCATGGACGCCGCATCCGTCGATGCCAAACGACGCCTGGTTTTGATCAGGCGCGATGATGTGGAGCACCTCATCATGATTGGCGGCCCGAGTGATATTGTAATCGAGCAGAATATCAACCGGCAGCGTATGACACCCCAGCCTCAAACCAGAGTGCGGGCAAATCCGGCTCAGCAAAATCCAGCAATGAAACCAGCAGCACCTCGCCAGCCAGCACAACCACTGGTAAATCCGGCACAAACCGCCCAGCGCCAGCAAGGAGTTCCTCCTGCACGACAACCAGCATCTGCAACAAATTCACCACAGCAACGCCCGATCGCCAAACCTGTTTCATCCGCTGCTGCAGTTGCGCCCGCCGCGCTTGCAAGTGCAGCAGTTGTTTCATCTTCAAGCCCTGCATCACTACAGACAGGCAAGTCTGTCAGTGCGACGGCAGTTTCAGCCCCTTCTTCACCAGCCATTGGAATCTCTGCCACAACTGCACAACCTGTATCGCCTGCCCTTGCCAAAAAACCTGTTGCGACAGAGCCCCTTTCTGCGTCCACTGCCATCAATCCTGTTTCAAATGGTCAGAGCGAAAACCAGCTTTCCGATTTTGGCGAAAATCTGGCAATGGAGTTAGGCGAAACGCTGGTTGCTGAGGAAGAAAACGGATCTGAAAGCAGCCTGTCAAAAGAACTGGACGAATTGCTGAATGAAATGACCGGTGATCAGAATTCCAGGAAATAACCTGATCAAATGCAGTGTCGTTCAATTTATAAAAAAATCTGTACGACAGGTCTATTCGTCGCGATATACTTTTTCGCGCCGCTCATGACGTTCCTGAGCCTCGATAGACAGGGTGGCAATCGGTCGGGCAATCAGCCGGTTAAGCCCAATAGGCTCATTGGTATCCTCGCAATAACCGTAGGAACCTTCATTGATACGCGAAAGTGCTGAATCAATTTTTGCAATCAGTTTACGCTGGCGGTCGCGGGAACGCAGTTCGATTGAGCGTTCAGATTCAGACGAGGCACGATCAGCCAGATCAGCGTGATTGATGTTTTCTTTCTGTAGTGACAGCAGTGTGCCCTTGGATTCATTGAGTTTCGTACGGAAATATTCTTTCTGCCGCTTATTCATGAACGGCTCACTTTCCGACGGATGATAGGGTTCCGTAGCAGTCGACATTGTTTCTCCCAATATCGTAGTCACCTGAATTTATCGGTGAATTTTCAAGATTATGCGGCTGTATAAACGTGATTGATATGCCGAACAAGTGGGAAGTTGCTCTTGATGTTTAATTTCAGGCGAACCATTGTTGCCGGAATTGAAACCGGGGCAAAATACTTGGCAATCATCATCCATACGTATATTGAGGCGTGATGTTGCGCTTATATATTCTCCGCCATGCAAAATCTGCCTGGCCAATGCCGTCCACCGGTGACCATGACCGCCCGCTCAATCAGCGCGGTGTTAATGATCTGCCCAATATAAAGGCAATGCTGGCGGAGCGGGGCTATCACCCAAAACTTGCATATTGCTCATCAGCAACAAGAACCCTGCTGACCTGGCAGGGCATCGCTCCAGCGTTTCCTGATTGTGTGATGGAAATCAGGGACGATCTTTATGAAAGCACCACCAGAAACTATTTATTACTGATCAAATCCATCAATGGCGATGCGCCGACCATGCTCATCGGCCATAACCCGGTTTGTGATGATTTGACCCGCCTGTTGATTACTGCCAACAGCGATGCGGCTG
>QIIJ01000243.1 GCA_003232595.1 Aurantimonadaceae bacterium
CAAGCTCATCTTCAGACATATTGTAGGCGGCGGCGCGTTGCTTGCGCCATTGCCCTGTCCAGATTTTTGAGCCGCGCAACACTGCATCAGGGTTGACCGTGTTGACGCGAATTTGTGCACTTCCCCCTTCAAGTGCCAGACATCGTGCAAGGTGTAATTCGGCAGCTTTAGCGGTGCAATATGCAGCAGCGTTCGGGGAGGCTGCAAGGCCGTTTTTGGAGGCTACAAAAACAATGTTGCCGCCATTTTCCTGTGCCCTGAACATTTTGAAGGCCTCACGCGAAACCAAAAAATACCCCGTGCTCAATATGTCCATATTCCTGTTCCACTGGGCAAGGGTAACTTCCTCGATTGGAGCCGAGGAGGCAAAGCCAGCGTTGGAAATTAAAATATCCAGCCCGCCAAATTCAACAGCCGAGGCCGCAAGGCCATCAATAACCTGATTTTCGTTAGCAACATCAATCTTTACCGAGCGGATAAAATCAGTGCCAAAGGTGGCCTGAAGTTCCTGGCAGGCGCTAGCAAGTGCCTTCTCGTCAATGTCGGCAAGCACAACACATGCACCATGCTGAAGCAGGCGCTTTGCCGTTGCCTTGCCTATACCCCCGGCACCTCCGGTGACAAAAGCTATACGTCCAGCCAGCGATTTAGGCGCTGGCATGCGTTGCAGTTTGGCCTCTTCAAGCAGCCAGTATTCAATATCAAATGCTTCTTGTTCCTCCAGCCCCTGATAGGTGGAAACAGCGGAAGAGCCGCGCATAACGTTTATGGCGTTTACATAAAATTCGCCCGAAATTCGCGCCGTTGCTTTATCCTTGGCAAAGGTAATCATGCCAACACCGGGCACCAGATATACCACAGCGTTAGGATCTCGCATCGGCGGGCTTTTGCTGTTTTTGCAGCGTTGATAATAGGCGGAGTAAGCATCTCGATATTGTTCGAGCGCTGCTTCCAAGCCTGTGAGGGTGGTTTCAATGTCCGGATTCTTCGGGTCAAAATCAATTACGATGGGTCGAATTTTAGTACGTAAAAAATGGTCAGGGCAACTGGTGCCTAATTGGGCAAGCTTGCGAAAAGCATTGGATGTGACAAATTGCAGAACTTCCTCGCTGTCATCAAAATGGCCGACCTTGTAGCTGTCTTTTGAAATAAGCCCACGAATTTTTGGCATCAGTTTTGAGGCGATTTCGCTTCGCTCATGAGGGGAAAGAGAGGGGGTGGCTTTGCCGCCGAACACTTCTTTAGCAGCCGATTTTTTTTCTAGCCAGTCCATTGCCTGATTTATGGTGGAAACCGTTGTTTCATAACATTCGCGCGAAGTATTACCCCATGTGAACAGGCCATGGCTTTCCAGAATAACACCCTTTGCCTGAGGGTTGTCATTGCAAAATTTTTCAAGCCACAGACCCAACTCATAGCCAGGGCGTTTCCAGGGCAGCCAGCCTATTGCATCGCCAAAAATTTCATTTGTCAAAGATTTGCTATCGCTTGAAGCAGCGATGGCGATAATAGAATCGGGATGCATGTGATCAACAAAAATTTGCGGCACATAGGCATGCAGGGGTGTATCAATCGAAGCGGCACGCGGGTTCAGATTGAATGTGCAATGGGGAAGATAGGCGACCATTTCATCTTCGAATTCCAGGCCGCGATAAAGCTTTTTAAGCGCCCTTAGTTTGTCCATATACAGTGTTGAAAAACCGTCCGCTGCGATTGTACCCAAATCGCCGCCAGAGCCTTTAACCCACAAAACCTGAGCCTTTTCACCCGTTAGTGGATCGTTCTGCCATATCTTGGAGGATGTATTGCCCCCACCATAATTTGTTATGCGTTTTTCAGATCCAAGTAGGTTTGAACGGTAAACCAGGCGCTCCGTTTCATCCATCTTTGCAACTAGCGCTTCATCCCACAAGCTCTTAAGATCAGGCGCCCTCAAAGATTTGCTCATGTATTCCCCCTGCATGTTGAAACTTGAAATTCCAACACTTTACAACGTATGTCAATCAATTTCAGTCATAAATCAGTCAAATTAGATCAAATATGATAGAATATGACAGAAAATGATTGACATAGCGACTAATTGATGGAAACTTTGAATTCTAGGGGGGAAAGATGCACGAAAAAGAACGACATAGAATTATTCTTTCGCTGGTTCAGAGTCGTCCCGTGGCGGTAATTCAGGATCTGGTAGAAATGACTGGGGCCTCGGAGGCCACGATACGTCGAGATATTGCAGCCCTGCATGTGCAGGGAGGTTTGCGTCGGGTGCGCGGTGGTGCTGAGGCGATAACCCCGCCATCACAAACAGTTCTTATGGGGCGTCCCTACAAGGTTAATGAAGAAATCAATCTCGCGTCAAAAAATGCGATTGCGCGTGAAGCGGTGGCCCTGTGCAATGACGGGGAAGCAATCATAATCAACGGTGGCACCACAACCTATCATATGGTTCACCGTCTTGCCGGTCGGCAGATGCAGGTTTTTACAAATTCATTTCCGATCGCCGAACATCTTTTGCACCATTCTAAAAACACAGTTTTGGTTCCCGGAGGCACGATCTATCGAGAACAAAACATTATTCTCAGCCCATTCGATAATGACACTTCGCAAAGCTATTACGCCAGTAAAATGTTTATGGGTGCCCATGCAATCGGGCCAATTGGGGTCATGGAAAGTGACCCTTTATTGATCCAGGCGGAACTAAAACTGATTGGTCAGGCGGATGAGCTGATCGTTTTGGCTGATTCTGCAAAATTCAAGTCACGCTCCAGCCTGATCGTGTGTGCGCTGAGCCAGATTTCCACGGTGATTACTGACCCCGGAATTAGCGAAGAAGACTGCGATATGCTGAAGGAGGCAGGTGTCAGAGTGATTATTGCCGAGGCACAGCAGGAAGAGAGAAAGAAATCCACTTCGGCCGCATAGGGCGGTCAAGGTTGATAAGTTAATAAAAACACAAGGGAGAAAACGAATGAATAATCTAAGAAAACTGGCTGTGGCTGTAGCATTGTCTGCGGCGACAATGATCGCTTTGCCAGCGAATGCAGAAACCCGTATAGCTCTGGTCGTTAAGACACTTGGCAACGGCTTTTTTGACGCTGCGGCCAAGGGGGCCGAGGAGGCAGCGGCGGAGCTAGAACATGTGAGCATTATCTACACAGGTCCAACTTCAGCAACTGCAGAAGGCCAGATTGAAATCATCAATGCTTTGATTGCACAAAACGTTGATGCGATTGCAATTTCGGCAAATGACCCGGATGCTTTGGTGCCGGTACTGCAAAAAGCTATGGATCGCGGTATCGCGGTAATTTCCTGGGATTCAGGAGTTGCACCGGAAGGGCGCCAATTGCATCTTAACCCATCTGATACTGCTCTGATTGGTGAAACAATCATCAAGCTGGCAGCTGATTTCCTGCCCGATGGTGGTGATGTGGCAATTCTTTCGGCATCGTCAACAGCTGCAAATCAGAATTCGTGGAT
>QIIJ01000240.1 GCA_003232595.1 Aurantimonadaceae bacterium
GCAACGACAAACAAAAAGGTAAAACTTGCCCGCCATGAATAATAATCCTGAAGCAGTCCACCCAGAACCGGAGCAAGCATCGGCCCGATTGCCATCGCCATGGTGACGTAACCAATCATACTTGCCGCCCTTGCGCGGGAAAACAGATCGCGGACAATTGCGCGGCTCAAAGCCATGGTTGTGGCGGAGGCTGCCTGCAGCAGTCGCCCAATCAGCAAAACAGTGATGGATGGCGCAAACATGCAGATGATCGAGCCCGCCAGAAAAAACAGATAGGAAACAAGTATAACCGGTCGACGGCCATAGCGGTCCGACAGGGGCCCGATCAACAATTGCACAACAGCTGTAATACCGAGATATCCTGACAATACCAGTTGGGCGGCTGCGTAGGATGTGTCGAACTCAACAGATATGGCAGTCAGGGACGGCAAAAAGATGTTCATCGTCATTGCCGATGAGGCCGCCATAAGTACAATTGTCAGAAAATGTGGCGGTCTGGTACTGTGTCCATTGATGAAACGCTCTTTCATTGCGAGGCCGTTTGGCGGCTGATCACCCGTTCACGGTAGAAAGAATAGATACCCATGATAACCACAATTGCGCTGCCAAGAATGGTATAAAAATCCGGGTAATCGTTAAAGAAAATGATGCCCAGCAGGATAGCCCACAACATAATGGTGTAGCGAAAGGGTGATACAAAGGCCACTTCGCCCACCCGCATGGTCATTACGCTGAATATTGTTCCAACAAATATAAAAGCTGACGCGGCGGCCATTATCGAAATTTCCTGAATTCCAAACGGCTTCCACGGCTGAAACGGCACCAGCAGTGCCGACATTATAGTCACAGCAACCGCTGTATAAAACCCGACCAGCACTGATGGCAGATCAGCAGGCAGGCTTCGGGTGGCAAGGTCGCGCAAAACAACAAAACAAACCGCTATCAAAGCCATAACCGCATAAATATTAAAACCCTCGGAACCCGGTCGCACAATGATCAACACTCCGATAAACCCGATGGCGATTGCCCCGTAACGCCGCCAGCCGACTGTTTCGCCAAGTAACATGGCAGACGCAAAGGTGACAGCCAGCGGAAGCACCTGTAGAATTGCAGTAACATTGGCAATCGGCATATTAAACAGGGCAGTAAGAAAGAACACCACACCGCCAAGCTCGCCAAAAACGCGCAGCAACAAAGGGCGTGACAAACTTGTTCTGACTTTGGCAAAATCACCGCGTGACCATGCAAACAATCCCAGCAGCACGCTTACCATTATCCCGCGCAACAACACCGCCTGAAACAGGCTGAGGTCATTTGCGACGAGCTTCATCATGGCGTCATTGAAGACATAGCCGGCCATGGCCAGCACCATATAAAGCGCACCGCGCATATTGTCGGAGAGATGTTGCAATTCAGGATACCGGGGTGGGCGATCCGTGGAAGGACGGAATCGTCATCTGGGAGAACAAGGATAGGCAACGCTATCTTTGATTGAAGCTATTGGCAAGGGGTGCGCAGTAAAACCACAGACAGTCATGCTGTGAAGTTTGCAACGTCTTCAAAGTACATAGAGTCCCGGAATCATTGCCCCGCCAATCCAAAGTGTTGTGGATTTATTACCCGTCCCGCTTGCCTGATATCGGCTCTGCGTAAGCCATTTCCATGTCCCAGGGGAAATATATCCAGGTGTCTTGTGAAACCTCGGTTACGAATGTATCGGCCATTGGTCTGCCTTTTGGTTTGGCATAGACCGTGGCAAGGTGGGCCTTGGGCAGCATATCGCGTACCTTTCGGGCGGTTTTGCCCGTATCTGTCAGATCATCGATGATCAGAATACCTTCACCGTCTTCTCCAGCCTCAGCAATCATTTCTGCTGATATTCCCTTGATGACATGCAGATCGCCCTGATCCTTGTATTCGTGGTATGAGGCAATACAGACCGTTTCGATGGTGCGGATTCCCAACTCGCGGGCTATGATGGCCGCCGGCACAAGTCCGCCGCGAGTAATGGTGACGATTGCCTTCCACTGCTCGCCATTATCTGATCTGTCAGAAAGCCGCCAGGCGAGCGCCTTGCAATCACGGTGAAACTGATCCCACGAAACGGGAAATGCTTTGGGTTTGCCTGTCATTTGCGGGCTCCTGCCAATTATCTGAAAATAAATGATGGCAGGAGATAGCGCAGACGCGGTAAACGATCAAGGCATTGGGCAGTTTGTTCAGGCCTGATCAGGACGCATCATCCAGGCTACAGCCATGACGCTAAAAGCAAAGAGGGCAGGGGCGATAAAATACCAGGACCCGGCTGCCATCAACCCGGCGGTTCCAGCCCACATAATTGACGAAAATGCCTCAGCCAGGGTAGCTGTTCTCGAAGATACCTGTCGACGGCGAAACATTGTGCGCTTTGCCTGAGCCCGAAACCACAATTGAATTGTTGTTGCAGAACCTGACGACAGGGCAGCACCCGTTACAGTTACCAGTGCTAGCCAGGGCGAAATTATTGTGATTGCCAGTACAAGCGGCAGCAGAATAAGGCCGATCACCACCATGACAGCCTGAATTTTTGCGACTAATATTGCGCTAGGCTCGATTGGAGCAGTTGCAACCAAATCCGGGGCGTCTTCGCCGGAAATCGCGAGCCAGGCAAGTCCACCGGCAAGTTGGCCAGCCGACATCACCAGCACAGGAATGACAATCACCAATGCGCCACTTCCTTCACCAAAATTTATCCACATCAACAGGGCAGGGGGTACAAGGTAGAGAATCTGCATCAAAGTTTGCGATACCAGCCAGGGATCCCGGCGCAGCAAAGCCCACTCCTTGAGGCGCAGGGCCTGCATGGTTGAAACGGCTCTAAATGACATTTCACGTCGGTGGTTTTTGATCAGTGTCTGTGAAATCCCGGCTGCTGCAACGGCATGACGACCAAAACTTGCTGACGATAGTTTGATAACAAGTCCAAGCAGACCAAAACCGATAATAGATATGGCAACAATTGCCGGAAGATCACCCATGGCTGCTCGGGCAGGGAGCCAAACAATGCTTTCAAGTGCCGGTGCCATGGCAATTATTTCCGGCGACTGCAGCACTGTAAAACGTGATATTGAACCATAGGCAAGGATTGCGACCGCCTGTATGCCGATGATAAATGCAGCACCGACGATTGCAGCAATAATCTGGGCAATCAGCCTTGTGCGTTTGGGACCGATGGTGCGGAACATAAATAATGTCAGCATGATTGATAATGCGGTCGCAGCAGCCCCAAAAACGGCAAGCACCACATAGGCTGCGAGCCAGCGGGCACCATCATGAAAGACCAGCATATTAATGAAAGGACTGGCCAGAAGGCTCGACAGGGCAATGGTAGTCAGCGCAACAATAGCGGTGCGCACAGCAAAAAGCCGGTTGGAAGATGCCGGTGATGACAGGATCAATTCAAGATCAGAACGGGCGTAATATGCTCTGGTTACCGA
>QIIJ01000311.1 GCA_003232595.1 Aurantimonadaceae bacterium
CTGTTGAAAAACACCAGACGTTTGACCCCCGCCGCCGCAACGCAGGCACCAATTTCCGTCCACATGGCAATCAGGGTTTGCGTGGAAAAGGAAAGCGTACCAGCAAAATCCAGATGTTCCGTGCTCTTGCCAACCGGCATGGTCGGTAAAAAAAGCACCGGCAGATCTGTTTCAGCCAGCAATTTTACTGTCGCCCGCACCAACCCGCGATTGATATCGGTATCAACTGAAAGCGGCAGATGGGGGCCGTGTTGTTCAATCGCGCCAATGGGCAACACAGCCACCGGATCGTTTTTTGCCAGACTGCCAAGTGCCTCACTTGTGTGATTGGCCCAGTAAAAGTCAGATGTTGCGCGCTTTGCCATCAGCCTGTTCCTCCTGAAACAATTTCAAGTCGCCCGTCCCGGTAAGGTCGCTCATCAAGCCTGCCGGTTGCCTGAATAAAGGCCGATACCTGATTGCGATAAATCTGCCCCGTATTGGTGGCTTCAAGTTTGCGCATGTCAAAACCTTCAAGATCGCCTGGAACCCCGCCGCTTATAGTCTCACCGTTCCACCGCTCGCCAAAGGCACCAAGCGCCAGATAGGTCGGCATTGCAACCTTAAATTCCCGATTGGCAAGGTTCGCCACCGGCTCACCGTTCACCGCAATATCAGCCGCAAATGCTTCCGCTGCCGATTCACCAAGCATCAGGCGATAGCGGATATGTTTTGATGTATGCAAAAACCCGCGCGGCAGAAATCCTGCATAATCGGTTACAGCGATATCTTCCGGTCTTAAAATCCGTTTTGCATTGTTATTGAGGATGGCCTCAAGCTCAGCGCCGTTCATGGTGAGAATAAACACCTGATCTGCATAGGGCATCACATCAAACCATGCGCCCTGATTGAGCGAACCTCTCTCGATGCCCGCAAGCGCCGTTGCCCCGTTCAACAGGCAGAAATCCACCTCATAGGTCTGTTCATTCACGCGGGCATGGATTGCATCGCACATGAAATTGAGCAAGGCAGACTCATTCGCGTATCGATCAAGCACCGTCAATTTCCACGACAGTTCGTCCGTTGTGACCTGGGCAATTTCGCGGGTAAGCGTATCCTCGATTTGTGCAATCAGCGGCGTGATGTGCTGGCTTTCAAACTCGGCATCATAGTCAGCATTGGTCTCACAATCGTCGCCATCACCATTGTTGAGCTTGACCGCATGCAGGCGGGCCGTTTCAATTTCACAACCACCATTGACCGGGAAATCCAGCACCAGTTCACCGATATACTGCCCCTTGCCGCCAGCCTGCAACACCGGCACCCCATCAAATATATTGCTTTCCTCAAGTCCGTCACGGTTGATCACCGTATGGGTGTGAGCGCCAAGCACAAACAGAGGTTTATCGGTCAATGGTCGCGCTGCCCGGGCAATGGCAAAATCCGCCTCACCAATATCGCGCACCGCCGCCGCCTTGCCACTGCGGTGCTGACCGTCGCCATAACCACAGTGGGACAGGATCAATATCACATCCACATGAGGCTCAATTGCGGGCAGAATGTTGGAAATCGCCTCAACCGGGCTTGCAACCGCAAGGCTCAAATCACCCGGCTGGCCGACCTTGGTTTCCACCCGCGTGGTAAGGCCGATCAAGGCGATCCGCAAGCCACAGGCCACCAGAATGGCTGCCGGAAAATAATCCTCTCCCTCGATCAGATGGCTTGAGGAATGAACATTAGCACTTAGAATCGGAAACTCAGCATCATCGCGTATCCCCTTGGCCAGCAACAAAGAACCGCGATCAAACTCGTGATTACCGAGCACTGAGCAGTCAACACCACCTGCCGAATAGGCGCGATAACTCGCATCCGCCACGAACTGCTCCTCATTCCAGCCAAGCAATTCGTCAAACCCGGTACCGGTATGATCATCGCCGATGGAAAGAAACAGCACCGCTTCATCCGGCGCGGCATTGGCCCGCGCCTCATTGACCCGCTTCACCATTTGCGAAAACCGGTGAGTTCCCTTTGCGTCACCCGAAAGATCGCTCAGATTGTTATGAAGATCATTGAAATGAAAAATACGGAGTTTTCGGTCGGATGCGGGGCAAATTGACGGCGGTACATCATCACTTGAAGTTGAAAGTATCTGCTGAACAGGGCCAGATACGGAATCGCCGCAAAGTAGATATAGCTTTCTGGAATTACCAACTGAAACAACTTTGCAAACACTCAAAGTAGCTGGTCGCAAGCCTGGGCTGATTTCGATATTGCGCGCCATTACCCTGCAACCATCAATGTTCCCGCTTCACCGCACTGTCATGCCATTTGTGCAAAAACAGCCAGGACAGGAATGTCATGAACATGAAAATCAAGACACCTGCCACCGAAATCAGAATAATCGCTGCAAACATGCGCGGAATATTAAGCCTGTAACTCGCCTCAAGAATGCGAAAGGCAAGGCCCGAACCAACGCCGCCGGAACCAGCGACAAATTCCGCCACAATCGCCCCGATCAGTGAAAGACCACCGGCAATTTTTAAGCCCCCGAGAAAAAACGGCAACGCCGCCGGAAGCCGTAAAAACCGCAGGGTCTGCCAGCGTGAAGCCCCATAGAGTTTCATCATGTCGCGCAGATTGTGATCCGCAGAATTCAGCCCCAGGGTGGTATTCGAAAGGATCGGAAAAAACGCCACGATCCAGGCACAGATGAGCAGGCCGACAAACTTGGATTCCACATAAATAAAGATCAACGGCGCAATCACGATGATCGGCGTGACCTGCAAGATTACGGCGTAGGGAAAAAACGTCATCTCAATCCACTTGGATTGGGCAAACAGAACCGCAAGCCCCACCCCGCCGATTATTGCAATCGCCAGTGCTGAAAATGTAATCAACAAAGTTGTGCCGAGCGAACCGATCAGGATGTCCCAGTCGGTGATCAGTGACTGAAAAACCCGTCCCGGCCCTGGAATTATATAGTGCGGGATTTCATTCCACACCACCATCCTGTCCCAGCCGATTACCGTCAGTACAACCACGATCAATGGCAACAACCAGCGTCCGATTTTTTCGCGCCGCAACGCGCGTGCCTTACGCATTTCTACCGGATCAATCGGGATTTCGCCTGCCGCAACATCTTTGGAAACTATATCGCTCATTATAAATGGTCCCCTGCATCCATTGCCGAATGCAAAGCACTCGATCGAAGCCTGCCGGCAATATTCATTATAGGCCTGTGATGTCCTGAAATCGTCGTTGCGCGGATAGGGCGCATCAAGATCAATATCCGACACAACCCGTCCGGGCCGGGCTGCCATCACCACGATCCGGCTGGAAAGATAGGCCGATTCAAATACTGAATGGGTAACAAATATCACAGTCCAGTTGAATTTCTCCCAAAGTTCAAGCAAATCATTATTGAGTTTGAACCGGGTAATCTCGTCAAGTGCCGCAAAGGGCTCATCCATCAGGCCGCGTAATCAGCGCACGCGCAATCGAGACCCGCATCTTCATGCCACCGGAAAGCTCGCGCGGATATGAGTTCGGGAAATCATGAAGACCCACCATATCGAGCGCCTCTTCGACCTTGTCCTTTGCCGCAGCCCTTGAAGTACCCTTCAATCGCAATGGCAACCAGACATTATCAAACACCGTCGCCCACTGCATCAGTGTCGGCTCCTGAAATACGAAGGAAATCTCATGATCAGGGCGACCCAGAGAATCCACTTTGGAAGTTGGCCATTGCACCCGCCCCGTGGTCAGATTGCCAAGTCCTGCAACAATCTTGAGCACAGTGGATTTGCCGCAGCCGGATGGCCCAAGCAGGCTGACAAAGGAGCCCTGCTCGATATCCATCGTCATGCCGCGCAGGGCCTCGGTTCCATTGGAAAATGTTTTGCCTATCTGCTGCAAGGACAGCATAGGAGCTTTGGCCATTGTTGTTTCCATAAGTAATTATTCGGGGTCTCGTCAATTTGATTTGGATGATTTCAACCTCCCCCTTGTGGGGAGGTCGAAGGCGATGAAATCGGCTTCGGGTGGGGGTATTGCCCGCCACAACCGCGCAATATTGCTGTCGATGGCATACCCCCACCCGAACTTTGCCCCTGGCAACGCTCGACCTCCCCACAAGGGGGAGGTGGAATGCAGCTTCTTTTTCTATTGCGCCATCAGTTTCTTTTTCAGATCAACACCAAGACCCTTGTTGACATAGCTGAGGTCATAAACCTTGGTGACGTCGATTCCGGCATCAACAACACCGGCTTTCACCATATCATCATAGAACCTCTTGATACGGTCTGCAGACATGGCACCAATGCCCAGGGTTTCACTATCGCCGGAATCGACAATGCCGTATTTTTTTAACTGGGCGATGGAAAACGCAATCTGCTCGTCGCTCATGTCCGGATTGTCTGTCTGGATCAGCTTGTTGGCAGCAGAATTGTCGCCATACATATAGGTAGTCCAGCCAAGAATTGAGCCTTCAATGAAGCACTTAACCACTTCAGGCCTGTTTTTGACTGTATCTTCCATGGCATCAATCAGGGTTGAATAGGTTTCAAAGCCATAATCTGCCAAAAGGAAGATATTGGGCTCAAACCCGCCTTCTTTTTTGATGGCAAATGGTTCAGATGTCACATAACCCTGCTGAGCTGATTTTTTGTCGGCCAGAAACGGCGCTGAGTTAAAGGTATAGGGCCTGCGTTGCTCATCCTTGAAGCCAATACTTTTCATCCAGAGGAAAAACGAGTTGTAACCGCCATTGCCGATCATCATGTTTTTAACCGTTTTCAGGCTTTCCCAGGTATCAAGCCCCTGGCCCGGATGGGTCATGAAAATCTGCGGCTCTTTTTGGAACATTGAAGCCAGAACCCTAACCGGAATATCTTCCTTGATCATATT
This sequence comes from Aurantimonadaceae bacterium, assembly GCA_003232595.1. Lineage (GTDB taxonomy): Bacteria > Pseudomonadota > Alphaproteobacteria > Rhizobiales > Rhizobiaceae > SZUA-100. The sequence continues at coordinate 4,885 of QIIJ01000311.1, forward strand.
AAACGGCTGCAACAGATTACCGTCCATCAGGAAATCTATCTTGCCGGCAAGCATCAGTGCCCGGTTGTTAACATTTGGACCGCCGGGAACGATTTCCACATCGAGACCACATGCTTTGTAGGTTCCATCGGCCACAGCCTGGTAAAACCCGCCATGCTCAGGCTGGGCCACCCAGTTGGTGCCAAACTTGACCTTTGTCATTGTCTGCGCCTGCACCGTGACAGATAATGCCAGGACACTGACCAGAGCCATTCCTATTGTTTTCATTTTCATTTTAATACTCCCTGTTTGGTTGAGGACGTAGGAAAACCAAACTTCAGCCTGCCGTCTCGCTGTTTTTTCCTACCACTCTTGCAGTTTGTTGTTCCCATGTTGTCAAATCTGCACGATGCAAATTGTAAATCATATTGCAATTTTGTGAGGCATCACCATAACCTGTGATTCAAAATCATCAAGCAGGCCATCAATCAATGCTGAAATACCTCACGCCAAAAACCATCCGCCCTCCTTTTGCCAATTATTCCCATGGGGTTGAAATTCCTGCCGGTTCGAGGATTGTATTCACATCTGGCCAGCTTGCAGTGACACTTAAAGATGAAATCCCCCAATCGACCCTTGAGCAGGCGCATCTGTGTTTTGACAACATCGAAAAAATTCTGGTTTCCGGCGGCATGGACCTTTCCAATGTCGTACGCATCAATGCCTATGTCACCGCTCGCAAACACATGAAGCCCTATATGGAAGCACGCGATGCGCGATTTGGTTCGCCCCCGCCGGCCTCCACACTTATGATTGTCTCGGGCTTTACCCGCGAGGAATTTTTTGTGGAAATAGAGGCCATCGCGGCAAAAATTGATTAGTCCCATCATATCTTCGCCAGCTTTCGTTCGACCCTGGCAAGAAAACGCTCCCGCTCCTCCTGGCTTACCACATTCATTTCATGCAATTGCAGCCATGTGGATTTACAGCGGCGGTTGAACAGAATGCGCAAACCCCGCAAAAACAGGCGTTTGCACGGATTACCGATCAATGTCAGCCACCAGCGGGGTGATCCGGATGTTGTCACCACAACCAGCCGCTTGATATGGGAAATTTTCGACGTGGTTTTTGAGCCTTTTTTGGAAGCCACCTCAAAGGTCACTCCCGGCAGCCAGACCCGCTCCAGCCAACCCTTGAGCATAGCAGGCGGCCCGTAATACCAGGTTGGAAACACAAATACCAACCCTTCCGCCCAATGCAGATTGTCCACATGCACCCGCTCACGCTCAATCAGCATCTCAGTATTATCGAGATAGGCCTCCCGCTCCTCGCAGGTCAGGATCGGTTGAAAATTTTCAGCGTAAAGATCGACCACACGCAATGTATGCCCGGCGCGGTTCAAGGCCTCTGTAGCAGTCGCAAGAACCGCCGCGCAAAAGCTCGTGGGAACAGGATGTGCATAGATAACGAGTAACTTCATAGGGGCAAACAGGCTTCAATCAACCCTTCGATCCCCGCAGTTCCTGCTCATTCAGGCGCGTGGTCGCATTTGCCAGCAAACAAATTTCGGCAAATCAACAGCGTCAAGTAAACTTAATCACCACTGTTGAGTCAAGAAGCAATTCGCCGAGACTCAAACCTCAACCCAGCCGTCTGCCGTTTTCATGCGGTGGCGAATGGTGTTTTTCTGCCCCAGTGTCTGCTCAATGAAACACCCCTTCTTGGCCGTATTGATCAGTTCTATCACCCGTTCACGCGGTGCCGAGCTTTCTATATTTATATCAAGCTTGAAGGAACGTGGCGCGGTTTCATAGACTTTTCCCTTCGCCTCCCACAGCCATTCGATGCGTGCATCGACGGTAAGATTGTCTAATGGCACATCAAGGCGTTTTGCAAAGGCTCTAATTTGCGTCATTATGCAACCGGTCAGCCCGCCAATAAACATTGCCAGNTGAAATGCACCTTCGTCGGTTGCCAGTTCGAACTTTTCCTCAAACGGGCGCACCATTGTGATCGCAAGCTCATTGCGCATTTTACCAACGGCCGTGCCACGGCAGTCAAACTGAACAATTGCTTCTTTCATTTCTACGGCCATCAAAACTTCACCCTGTCGCCGCCTTTAAGATCAAGAATTTCGCGCGCCTCTTTTGGCGTTGCTATCTCATGGCCCAGTGCTTCCAGAATGCCGCGAATTTTTGCCACCTGCTCGGCATTGGATTTTGCCAGTTTTCCACGTTCGATATAGAGCGAATCCTCAAGCCCGACCCGCACATTGCCGCCCAGCATTGCCGCCTGGGTAATAAACGGCATTTGAAAGCGACCGGCAGCCAGAACCGACCAGACATAATCGTCACCAAACAGCCGGTCTGCGGTCTGCTTCATGAACATCACATTGTCCATGTCAGGCCCGATACCGCCAAGAATGCCAAAGATTGACTGGACAAAAAACGGCGGTTTTATCAGACCGCGATCAACAAAATGTGCCAGATTATAAAGATGCCCGATATCATAACACTCATGCTCAAAGCGGGTTCCACACCCCTCACCGAGATGCTTGAGTATGTAGCTTATATCCTTGAATGTATTGCGAAATATAAAATCATCACTTAAAATCATCACTGGCCAGCAGAAACTGTTTTTCCCATTCATGTTTCCATGTCTGGTATTTGCTCGCCAGCGGATAGAGGGCAAAGTTCATCGACCCCATATTGAGCGAACACATTTCCGGCTCTGCCATGATTGGACCCGCCAGCCGGTCTTCGATGGTCATGCCCAGCCCACCGCCGGTGG
>QIIJ01000328.1 GCA_003232595.1 Aurantimonadaceae bacterium
CGCCAACATTGAATACACCACCGGCATTGTTGGCTATTGCACCATCAATCGTACCACCATTGGCATTAACAATCGCCGTATTGGTCAGACCGCCAGTTACAGAACCACCAGTCAGGTTGTTAAACGTACCGCCGGAAATATCTGCTGAACCGGAGATTGTTGTGACAACATCCACCACACCACCGGACTGTGTGAAAATACCGGTCATCAGTGAACCGTCACCGGACAAAGTTCCACCGCTTATATCTGCAGATGTAGTTGCAGTCAGAATTGTGGCCGCATTGATGGTAAGATCGCCCCCGGTCAGTGTGAGAACATCAATAGTCTGGTCGGCACCGACAATGGGCGGATTTGCACCATTGTCATTGATTGTGGCTGTATCAGCAGCACCAGGCAAAACATCGCCTGACCAATTGGTATTAAGCGAGAAATCATTGTCTGTATCGCCGTCCCAGGTCTGCGCAATGGATTGAGGAACAGTAAACGTATAGAGTGCAACTGCAACCAGTGCTGTTGACGTCAAAAGCGCGGATCGACGCCTTACCAGAGAAGAATTGGATTTTGAAAACCTGGTATTTGAAACCATTGAAGACACCCGTGGCCAAAATTAAAAACAACAATTCGTCGGTGCTCATTGCAAACAGGCAGCGCCGGACCCCCTGAATAAACACAGAATCCGCTACTAGATGCCAAATTTCCTGATTCCTGTCCATCAAGATGCTGTCGAAAACCGGAGATTTCCCAGCAATTTCGCTTAATGTGGCAATATTGACACAATTGCCGGTATTCAAACATGAATTTTTTATCTTTTGCCTGATTTCATCTTAATTTCCGCTAACCCTGTGAAGCCATCACCTGATCTGATGGAACAACTCGGATTAATTTTTCTTTGATTTAGAAGCTTCATCATAGGCTTTAGCGAAATATTTCAGAAATACATCCAACACGCCGTTTTCATGGGCCTCTGTCATCGTTTCCCAGCGGGTTACATAGGTTTCCCAGGCTTTGTTGCCCTTGGACGAGAATGCGGAGGTGTTAAGTTTGCCTTCGATTGAATCCGGCGAAAAATCTTCAAGCAGGCGGGCCAATGCCTTTTGCATGGCAGAATAGGTTGCAAATTCGTGGGTTTTTAAATCGGCAAATCCGTGTTCAAAGCTTGCCCGCGCGCCCAGATATCCAGCTTTGCGTTTGCCAAACATAACATCGAACATTTCTTCTGTGGTTGGCACAAATTTAAGCGGGTTGTTGTCCATGGCGCTGATCATTGTGCGATTGGAGCTTTTTGCCATGGTTTTTGCCGCAGCCCGTGCCTTGAGAAGCTGAGCCATCTGTTCAATGACTACTCGCATTGCTGCGCCAATCTCTTGACCCAGCTCAGCTGGATCGGACTGGGCAAAGCAGTCCGGAGAAACACCAGCACCGGTGGCAATATGCTGTAAAAATTCTGATACACTTGTCGGCTGAGCCTGTTGAACGGGCAGTTGATTTGCAGGCGGTTGCGGGGTAATTGGCAGTTGTGCCTGGTTTGGCTGTGCTGGGTTCGCAACCGGAACCTCCTGCCTGGGAATTCCCTGGGCTGGAACGAGTTCTGCAGCATAAGGCAAAGGCGTCGCCGGCGGCACAGGCGGCTCTTGTTGGATGCCGAATGGATTTTGGTCCATTCCGGCGACGGGTAAAGACGGAATTTCGCTCGCTTGCATTTCCGGCAATTCGAGGTATTGCTGAGAAAAATCAGGCGCGCGCTGGCCCTGTTTTTTGGGCGGCATTAAATCGCGTCGACTGATGGGCTCCGGGACATGGCCTTCGATTGCCCAGATATCTTCTGCCTGCGCGGCATGGTCCTGTACAACTGCATCGAATTCATCGACCCCCTGCCCGGCTATATTTTGAATGGACACTTCGACTATGTAGTGGCCGACGGCAATCCGATCGCCATTCTGCAATTGATAGGGGCTTTTTACCCGATCCTGCGCTCCGTTCAGGAAAGTTCCGTTTCGGGAAATATCATGAAGCCAATATTGGCCGCGGTCAAACCGGATTTCACAATGACGACCGGAAATGTATCGACTGTCGTCGGGCAACGTCCAGTCAAGGTGGGTTTCCCGACCGAGATCAAAGCCGCTGCCGGTGCATGAATATTCAAGCGGACCGCCATCCGGCAATGCATCACAATTGTCAATTCTCAACTTAATTGTCATTTAGAAACCCGGCAAAAGCCTACAAGTGGATGTTCGTTGCAATTGCCCAAAACCTGTCCGCACATATTCAGACTGCATGGTAAAGATAATTATGATTGTCGGAGCGGTCAACACATGATCTTTGCTAAAATCCGGCCCGGTCAATTCCAGGCTTTTGAATGCTCCGGACATAAAAATCAACCAGCGCCAGGGCTATCGGCTATTCTCCGCTGGCCAACTGTGCACCAATATCGACAAAGTTCTTCAAAATTTCCCGTCTTGAGGCAGTATCAACGATCGCAAGTGTACTAAGCAGAGCAATATTGACAGCCTTGGCGGTAAGATGCGAAGGCGGTGGTACAGGGCTCATGTTTTCGGCAAGCATGCTGCCGCCACTCCAGCCTGCCGCCAGTGCAATCCACACTGCTGGTGTCTTTTCTTCCACGTCCATTGCTGCATTCAAGGCCACATTGCGTTCCGATTCCTCAGGCTGGCGAACCCAGTTTTCTGCTATTTGCAGAAATCCCGGATCATCAGGAGCCAGTATCTCTGGAAACAATGAAACACACTGGAACCCCCACCAGACAGATTCGCGGCGAGGCAGCAAATAGGCACAAAATGTGACGGCATTTTCGGGTGTCGCACTTGCTGTCAGTTCTGACATGAATTCAAGCGACTGCTGGTCGGTTGGATCGGCTGACAGGTCCTCTCTAATAGCCGGAAAGGCATCATAAAGGTCCTGAGCCAGATTGAATCGAAGCGTTACCGACATAAATTAAAACTCGTTTTCAAACCGCGTTCCCCGTATGGCATTTTATGTGTTTATCTTAACAAGTGTTCCTTTGATGTCCATAATACCGGAGGCGTTGTGTTTGGACATGGTTGCGTTGGACTTGAATTCAGCGCTAGCGGTTATCTTGACATTGATCGACGATATTTTGATTTCTGTTTTGGTCATTGTGATACTGGATGAACCAACCACCAGTTTTATTTCTGTGCCAGCTTCTATATAAAGCTTTTTTCCAACATTCAGAGTGTCGTTGATTTTGACATCGCCAGTTCTTGACCCCTTTTTCTTCTCGCCAATCGAGTAGGTCTGGTCACGATCAACGGTGAGTGTTTCGTCATTGTTGATGGTTGTTGTGCGATCGTGCTGAATGGTACGGGTTTCATCATTCTTGACCAGAGTGTTCATGTTCTTTTCGGCCTGTTGGCGTACCAGCTCAGACCCCTTGGTATCGTCAAAGACGTATTCGTTGTAACCGCCGCCGCCAAGCATCCGGTAAAGGATAGGGTGGCTTATTATCGCCATTATACAAGGTTCCCAGAATGACCGGCTGGTCGGGGTCACCTTCCAGAAACTGCACAATGACTTCCATACCAACTCTTGGAATATAGATACCGCCCCAGTTTTTGCCGGCCCAGACCTGTGACAACCGGCAACGCCGGGAAATGCCGCCATCCCTGGACCAATGAAACTTGACCAGTATTCGGCCGTGCTCGTCCACATCTATCTCGCCTTCCCCGACAACTATGGCGGTCTGGGGACCACGAATAAAAGGCCGCTGGGTCTTAATCGGAGGCGCATAGGGTTTTACACCCCGAACAAGTTCATAGTGGCCCTCATAACCTTCTTCCGATTCTGTATCAGTACCAATTGTCTGCTGCCCACTGCCAGCCGCGGCGCCTTTCATCTCAAAAATGGACGCGTTCAATTGCTTGATCTGCTGATTCAAGGCACCAAAAATATTGGAAAATGCCCGGATTTGGCTGTCTGGATTGCCGCTGTTTTCAATTGCCCGGCGCGGTTTCGACGATCTTCGGAACATGGTTTGGAGCTGGTTGAACAATCCCTTGAATATCTGGGTATCGCCAACGGATTTGCGCAGGCTCGATCGATAGCCATCATTGTGATAAACGTGGTGACAATGAATGGCCAGATATTCGTCATTCTGGCTGTCATTGGGGTGATCGGTAAGGGTTACCAGGCTGCCCGGAAAACAACTGATGCAATCACCAGCCGCATGAATGTGCTTGTCATGGGCCATTGATTCATTCAACTGAATTGCGGAATATTTA
>QIIJ01000498.1 GCA_003232595.1 Aurantimonadaceae bacterium
TTTCGCTCATTTGCACTGTTTGTTAAGACAGGATCGCCAATAATCGGCATTTATCATATCAATGTGGCCCTTGGCCGCCTGCTAGTGGAATTCGGATTTGCAAACGAGCAATACCGCGAGCCTGAGAAGAACTGACCTGCGGCAAAGCCGTCGGGAACGACATCATGCGCAGAATTACCATCCCGCAAATCCGGGGAATTTGAAGTCCTCACAAGATTATCTGCTGCCGTTACGCACCCTCATTGCAATTGTCCTGATGCTGTCTGTGTGGATATCGTTTACTCCGTTCACATCGGAACAGGACCCGTCCGCCGGCGGCAATATTGTCAACCAGCTTGGTTTTGGCACTCTACTGATTCTGTGTCTGGCAGCGCTTGCCACGCTTGTAAACCGGCAGCTTTTGAAACGGCTGGTCTCACCATCCTATGTGATATTGGGTGTTGTGCTGCTGTTCAGTGTACTGATTTCAGCAAGTCCCGCCTCGTCCATGCGGGCCATGATATTTTCGATTGTTGTTGTGCTGGCAGCTTTAACTGTCATGACCCTGCCGCGCAACATGAGCCAGATTGCCGGGATAATCGGTAGCGGAGTGCTGTTGGCCCTGTTGTTTTCATATTTGGGTATTTTCTACTATCCGGCTCAGGCAATTCACCCTTACGGCGGTTCAGAAGCACAACATGGTGGCCTTTGGCGCGGAGTTTATGATCACAAAAACATCGCAAGTGCCGTTATGGCCGTGTTCGTAATGATCGGTATTTTCACCTGGCAATCCGGCCAACGCTGGATCGGAATTACGATTACCGTTCTTGCAATCATTTTTCTGTTGAATTCCGGTTCAAAAACCTCTGGTGCCCTGCTCCCGGTGGCGATGGTTTATTCGGTATTTGTCAGCAAGTTCAAGGCCCCGGTATTTCGGTTTGTTGTCTGCCTGCTGCCGCTGGCGATCCTGTTTACAATAACCGTCGGTTCCGCGGTATTTGACCAGATCAACGGCATATTACAATGGATAGCTCCGGGCACCACATTCACCGGCAGGCTTGATCTTTGGCAATATGCAGTTGAACGCATAGCCGAGCGACCCTTTGCCGGCTTCGGGTTTGAAGGGTTCTGGGGAACGCCGGTTGTTACCAATGCCGATCAACCGATTGAACTGACCTGGGATGTTCGTGACATTGTTCATGGCCACAACGGTTATCTCGATGCGGTGCTGGCATTTGGCCTGCCAGGCACGGTTGTGATATTTTATGTGCTGATTATCAAACCGGCCGCCGATTTTGCCCGCACCAACTGGCAGGGGCAGTCGTCCCGCTTTGCCAATCTGCTATTATCGATCTGGATTTTCACCAGTCTTAATGCCTGTCTGGAAAGTTTCTTCTTCCGCCGCGCAGACCCTGTGTGGTTTGCGATGCTGCTGGCGGTGTTCGGGCTCAGGTTGCTGGCTACCGGTCAGTCGAAGCTCTCACCTGACCGGTAAATTGCGACGGTGAGTAGGCCCTCAGCTCTTTTTCAGCAATTCCATATTGCCCTTGATGCGGGCATTCTCCGGTGCCAGTTTGGCAGCTTTCCTGAACAAACGCCGTGCAGCTTTTTTGTTACCGCGCAGCAATTGCGAATAGCCCTGATTGTTGAGAATTGCAGGCTTCGGTCCAACCAGTTTGATTGCCTGGGAATAGGCCCTGTCGGAACGGTCAAACAGGCCGAGCTGATCATAGGATGCAGCAAGACCAAGCCAGGCTTCGCCATTGCCTGGATGCAGTTCAACAAGTTGACGAAAGTTGGATTCTGCCAATCCAAAATTTGCTGACCGGAAATTCTTTTTGGCCATGATCATCTTGCTGTCAAAGCGCGAATAATTGGTTGGCTCAACGACCAGTCCGCCGCCATTTGTGGATGAACCCTCGCTCAGCATGGTCTGACATCCGCTAAGAAATGCCGAAACCAGTATAATTGCGCCGATATTTTTTATTGTTTTTTGCATGGATTGTCCCACCTGTTTTCCCCGCGACTTTATCGCACTCACACCATAACCGGATGGCCTTACAATCGGGTTGGTAAAACTGGTAAATTTTTAGCTTAATACCGGCCTTAACCGGGAATTAATCGGCGCTGCCGGCTAACGTTTAAACGACTTGTCACTTGAAATTATTCAGCCGCCAATGTGAATTTTGTAGGCGACCGGCAAGGCGGCAATTATCAGGATTACCGGCAGGATACACAAGGTGACCGGCACGGACATTTTAGCGGGCAGCGCGTGGGCTTTTTCTTCAGCGAGCGACATCCGCTTGTCGCGCATATCTTCGCTGTAAACCTTCAGCGCCCCTGCCAGACTGGTGCCCAGTTCCTTCGATTGCTTGAGCAGAGTAGCAAATGACTTGACCTCATCAAGATCAATACGTTCCGCCATTGATTGCAGCGCCTCCTCAAGGGTGCGCCCGGAACGTACCTCTAGCGAGGCAATCGACAAATGAATGGCAAGATTTGGATAGGCCTGCTCAATCTCCGAGGCAATGCGCGATATCGCCGCCTCCATGCTCAATCCCGCTTCCACACATACGATCATCAGATCCATAAAATCAGGAAAACCCGCCCGGTTTTGGGCTGCAAGTTTTTTAATCCTGCGACCAAGATAGAACTGAGGCAGGTAATAACCGGCGCCAACCCCAAATCCGGTTGCCATCATAGTGTTTGAAAATGTCCAGTCAGTGTAATAGACCGTAATCGCAAAATAGGTAATTAGTCCCAAAACCACTGCCAGAACCGGCCTGGAAATCAGATAAACACCGGCAGCGCCGTGCTGGAAATACCCACCGCGGATCATTTGCAGCTTCAATTTCTTGGTCGATTTCGGATCAGACTTGGCATAAAGCTTGTTGGTCTTTTCAGCCAGCATCATGGCTACACTTTTTCCATTGCGCTCGCGGGTTTCACGGTCGAGCCTCGACAGTTTGTCCATCGGCACAATTCGCTTGTGCACCAGCCGCCGCGCGGTGACAATCTTGTCTATCCACAAAGCGGCGATATAAGCGAACCCGATCGCCAACAGTGCGGCACTGCCAAGATAAAGTACAATCGGATTTTCAGCCAGTTTTTCGATAAAATTCATCATCTAAACCTTGAAATGCATCATTTTGTACATGATGAAATTACCGAACATCATCCAGCTGAATGCCATGACAAGGCCGACAATAATGTAGGTTTCATGAATTATGTCGCCATAATATCGAGGTGTCACCAGTGAGATGAACAACATAACAGATACCGGAACCGCATTCAGAATCATTGCAGATGCACGCCCCTCGGCAGCAGCAGCCTTCACTTTGCGACGCAGTTTCACCCGTTGCCGAAGCACATCAGCAAGGCCGGACAGGATAATACTGAGATTGCCGCCGGTGGTACTCTGAATGGATATGGCTGTGACAAACAACGGCAAATCCTCATCGGGAAT
>QIIJ01000270.1 GCA_003232595.1 Aurantimonadaceae bacterium
GAGGCGCTGGTTGAAGAGGGCACGGTCTCACCGGGCGATCTGGATCTTTTCAAGATCGTCGATACCGCCGAACAGGGCTGGAAAGTGATCAGTGATTTTTATGATTTATAGGTGCTGACCCCAAGTCGCTTCCGGCCTCAATTCGCCCAGGTGCAATTGTCGAAGGGCTCATAGGCAATCAACCGCTCGGCCTTGCCTGCCATCGCCAGTCTTGAACAACCTTCCATGGCATTTTCATCGACAAACACTCCGACGGTACCGCCGCCATCGGTCTTGGCCTGCGGCGCGCAAAGGTTTTGCCCTGCTTCCAGCGTTTTCAAAACCCGCTGACCCTGGTTGACATCAACCACAAACAGCAGGGTTTTATCGGACTGGTTTTCAATGCAGATATCGGTTTTTGCAATCGCCATTGCTGCAGTCGCCATCGCCTCATTTTTCATCGCGTCTTTTTTTGTGTCGTCTTTCATCATCGCATCATCATTTTTGACCAGCGAAACTGTCTTGAGATAGGCAATAACATCGCTCCGGTCTTGCGGTTTTTTCAGCTTGAACCTCATCTTTGCATTGGCCTTGCGGCTATCAAGCACCTTGCGCAGAAATTTTCTCGGGTTGGTCAGCCAGCCATCGAGATATTCCTCACTCCACACCAGGCCGGCATCACGGGCCTGACGCAGGCTTTTGCCATAGGAATAGTCGGGCCAGGTGCCCATCGTGCGACCAACTATACCTGTCAGGACAGGCCCGGTTCTGTTTTTTGCCCCTTCGCCAACCTGATGACAGGCCATGCATTTTTTGAATACTTTTTTGCCTCTTTCCGCATCACTTGCAGAAAACGCCGGAGATGAAAGTGCCGCCAGGACGATGATCGTCATTGCAAGCACAGGTGAGAGTGTGGCTGAGCGCATGACAAAGCTCTCCTGATTGCAAATAACCATTGGGGCAAGCTACAGGTTCACTGTCCAGTAACAGGGTCGTGAAACTTGTAAGTTGCCGTCAAATTCCGGTAATTTTCCGGATCAAAACACCGAAATGTGATTTCGCTCAAGCGAACGTGAGTAGGGCGTGAATGCGTCATTTAGTAGCATGGCAGTGTTGCATCCTACGGCATGCATCAACGGGTAAAATCGATGGGAGAATACCATGAAAATTTTGAAAATCGGCGGCGTAGCACTGGCGGCCGCTATCGCTTTGTCAACCACAACCGCGCAGAGCCAGATGGCCCCGTTTGGCGGTGAAGAAGATGCAGCCTATGCCGCAGCCCTGTGGTCTGCACTTGAAATGGGCAAGATGGTAGGCAAGGACGCCATCAATACCTTCCCTTACGAGGGCGCTGAACCCCATGGTGCAATGCTTGAGACATTTTACACCACTGCCACGGTCAACGGATATACCGGCGAAGTGATTGTCAAGCGCAACTACGGACCCAAGGATGTTGAAGTTGAGGCCGTGCAGATGGATCGTGACAAACATCTTGGTGCAGTTACGGTGATGTTCAAGCGCGAAGCGGGTTATGATGCTGACAACAAGGACTGGTTCTGGGTGAAATATTTGCCCGACGGGTCTTTAGACAAAAACCCCAAGGGCATGCTGCTGGCAGGCAAGGTTGCCAAGGGCGCCGACAAAGGTTGTATTGCCTGTCATACCGGTGCGCCCGGCGAAAACATGGTTTTCACCAAGTAGATATTGCAGTCCAGTCAATTTACTTGAGAAAAGGGTGTTGGCGTAACAGCCACCACCCTTTTTTGGTGGCAATTTTAGACCCTTCGGTTCGCAAGCCTTTGCTCTTCACCTTGCCAACGCAACCCTGTCGAGTTGCTGCAGCCTTGGTGGCTCCGATTTCCACGGTCTGGCCGATGTTGCGATCCGGTAGCCAATATTATAGAGCTTCTGCATCCGCGCCGGATCAAAATCCAGCGCTTCTTTTGATGGTGTGATCTCATCGGGTATGGTGACCAGATTGAAGTTGGAACCGGAATTACGCGCCCGCACATAACCCTGATAGACTTTTGTGTATAACAGGCTGCGAGTCAGTTCGGTGATTGATTTTCGGGCAATGTCGTCGAGTTCGGGCTTGACCGCCTGCTCCGCTTCAAAGCGCGCCATGCGGCCGTTAACAATCAAATAAATATTGCGCTTACGGGCCTTTGTCTTAAACACAAAATTCGGCACCAGAATGGGCTCTTTCAGCCCTCCATCCACATGGGCCTGACGTAATTGCACACCCTTGACCGGCTTAATGTAAACCGGTTTGAAAAAGCCTGGAATTGCAGCGGAAGCGCGCAAAACCTTTTGAAACATCAAAACGGCATCGGCACGGTTACCTCCTGCTATCTGACCCATATCCCATATTACCCGCGTACCCGCATCAAGATTGGTCGTTGCCACATAAAGCCTGCGGCCTTTGGCATGTTCGGCGGCAACCTTGTCCAGGAAATTGCGGGTGATGACGCTTTGTATCTGCTTTTTCAGCGGGGTATTATCATAGAGGCTGTCGGAGAAAAATCCAGCAATGCCTTTGTTGCGGAAGATATCCTCATTTGTCTGGGTTGTATAAAGCACTCGCAACTCGTCATCATATTCCGGTCCGAGAAATGCAAGTGCAGCCATTAGAGCACCGGTTGAAACGCCGGTGACGATATCAAAATCCGGGCGGGTGCCAGCCTTTGTCCAGCCGTTCAAGATACCAGCTCCGAAAGCGCCATCAGCACCACCGCCGGACAGGGCCAGAATAGTGTTGGTTTGGCGTTTTAGAGCCAGAGCGCTGGCGCTGGCCGGTGTTTTATTAACATCCAACACTTCAACGGCCTCAGTCGGAGTCAGCGATCGGATTGCGAGGCTTTCATCCGGGCGTGAAACGCAGGCCACGAGTGCCAGGCTAAGGCCGAATATGGCGAGCAGTCGCATCACTTTTCTGCTGGTTGAAAATATTGATGCTGAAATTTCTCGACGAGATAATCGCATTGTCAGTTTTAATCCATTTTACTCTTAAACATGCTGCCCGCCATTCACGTGCACTTCGGCGCCGGTCACATAGGAAGCCGTATCTGAACACAGATAATAGATTGTTCCTGCAACCTCCTCGGTCTGACCAAGTCGCCTGAGGGGAATGTCTTTCACCATGTTTTCCGTGCCCGGCGACAGGATTGATGTTTCGATTTCGCCTGGCGCAATGGCATTGACACGAATACCGTGGGGTCCGAAATCAGCAGCCATTTCGCGGGTGAGTGATGCCAGTGCGGCCTTGGAGGTGGCATAGGCGGAACCGGCAAAGGGGTGAACGCGGCTGCCTGCAATCGACGTGACATTGACGATTGACCCCGTGGCCGCCTTCAATTCCTCGAACAACCCGCGGGCCAGCATGATGGGCGAAAAAAAATTGACCTGAAAGATCGTCCGCCAGGCGTGTATTGGCGTGTTGATTGAATTTAACCTTGAGCCATGCCGGCATTGTTGACCAGCGCGTGCAGTTCACCGCCCGTATCATTGATGCGCTGACGCATCTGTGCGATAGCGTTACCGAGATTTTCGGGATCAGCCAGGTCAACTTGGATGTGATCTTCACTGCCTTGCGGCCAGGGGCAGTTTTCATCAAACGGCTGGCGTGAACAGGTGATCACCC
>QIIJ01000345.1 GCA_003232595.1 Aurantimonadaceae bacterium
GACATCGTCAGAACACTTTCCGCCGGGCCCACCGCCGCGCGCGCCACAAGGCCGATAACCAGAATGAACAAGAGGGGATAGCCCGCCGTATAAGCTGAACCAAACAGCATCAACAGGTATTTGCCGGTAATCAGAATGATCACACACATTGCCACCGACGGCCAGAATGTCCATTTAACGGTGTCATTGATAAAACTCGTATAGAGCGATTGATCGCCTGAGGCCTTGTATTGAGCAAAGCGGTGGGCGGCCCCTGCCTTGACAGCAAAATACACAAAATGCACCAGTGCCAGGGTTTTGACCGTTGCAAAATATACAGCCGTTTGTTCCGGCGGCATGAACTTGCCGACAACCAGAATATCGACATTGGTCAGCAGGTTGAAAAACCCTTCAACCAGAAAAATCGGGATGGCTATGACAAACCATGGCATCGGGTGGTTGCTTTTCGGTCCGGGCGGGACCTGTTGTTTCAGGTTCTTGTTGAGGCTTAACAACTGACCGATTGCAGCAATCCACGTTGCAAGAATGGTTGCTCCAAGTGCGGTTGCGGCATTAACTTCAAAACCTGCCAGAATAGCCGCCGCCATAAAAAACAGAACCAGCAGTGGCCTTGCTAGAAATGTTGGCGAAAGTGCTACAAACGGCAGGTTAAAGGCGCGCGCAATGCCATCCTGTACCTCGGCAAGCGCCAGCATTGGCAGGCAGATTGCGGCCAGGTAAAACGGCAAAATATAGTAATTCTGAATGGCCTCGGGAAATACAAATATACCGCCCATGCCCAGAATTGCCAGAAGTGTGGCGACGAGTACAGACCATGACCGGCTGGAAAAAATCAGGCCGCGCATGGATGTAAGGTTGCCTGAGGACTGGTATTCCGGGATCAACCGGACCACCGCGCTCTGGAAACCCATATTGGAAATCCCGCCAAGGATGACCACACTAACCCAGACAACGACAAATACACCATACTCAAATCCGCCCATCCAGCGGGCCAGCAGAACCTGCGAGATATAGGCGATCAGGGCGCTGGCAATCCGGATGGCAAAGGCGAACAAAGCCGTGCGCTGGGAGATTGCCCGGTCATTTCGGCCCTCAAGGATGGTTGTGGCCTGTTCAAACAGCGGATCAAGCAGGTGCGCATAGCGTGAACGCATGCGTCGGGGAACCAATTGTTCCACCCTTTCCACCACCGAAATTAACACCCGTCCGCTCCTGAAAATTCAAGACCGGTTTATTCAAGCACAAAGGGTTTAATATTCCGTTCGGTTACGCCCGAAGAAGTTAACAGTACCGCGGCGTTAAGTTATTGATAAATAACAATATAATAGATTCCTGCAACAGGCAGGCAAGGGTTGGTTTACCATATCATCCAGAAAAGCCGCCGCCATCGAGAAATGCCTGTTCCTCAGCTGACGTGGACCGCCCCAACACCTTGTCGCGGTGGGGGAATTTGCCGAAGCGGGCAATGATATCCCGGTGAACAATCGCAAACTTCAGATTGTCCTCATTGCCAACAGTCTCAAACCGGCTCACGCACTCGTTCTGGTCTGCCAGGGATTCTGAATGCATGAAGGGCATCAGAAAGAACGGCTGTAAAGGACCATCCACCTGTTTTTCAAAACCTCTTTCCAACGCCTGCCTGGTGATTTTCAATGCTGCCTCATCCTGAGCAAAGGCGCGCGCATCGTTGCGGTACAGATTGCGGGAAAACTGGTCGAGCAGCAAAATCAAGGCAAGAGCACTGTTGGCCTGATTGGCCCAGTCATCCAGTTCACCCCTTGCGGCACGTTCATGCAGACTGCCAAACTGTTTCTGCATCCGGCGGTCGAAATCGGCGTTCTTTGAAAACCAGAGTTTTGGTCCGGCATCAGACCAGAATTTTACAACAGCCTCAGCATCCCCCATCAGTCTTCCCGTAATTCCCGGCGCAGAATCTTGCCCACATTGGTTTTTGGCAGGTCGTCACGAAACTCGATATAGCGTGGGCGCTTGTAGTTGGTGAGGTTTTTAGCGCACCAGTCGCGGACATCTTTTTCAGTCAGGTTCTTGTCATTCCTGACAATGAAGAGTTTTACCACTTCGCCGGATTTTTCATCTTTTACCCCAACTGCCGCCGCTTCCAGAACACCGTCATGAGAAACCGCAACTTCCTCGATTTCATTGGGGTATACATTGAAGCCGGACACAAGGATCATGTCCTTCTTGCGGTCAACAATTTTTGTCTGTCCGCTTTCGTCCATAAAGCCCATATCGCCTGATTTGAAGTATCCGTCTTTGCTCATGACATTGGCCGTCTCGTCGGGGCGGTTCCAGTATCCGGTCATAACCTGCGGGCCGCGAATGCAAATCTCACCGACTTCTCCAAGTGGAAGGTCTTTGCCGTCATCATCGCGAATGGCGATATCGGTCGAGGGCATGGGATAGCCGATTGTACCGGAAAACTTGTCAACATCGAAGCGGTTGGTGGTGGCAACCGGCGAAGTTTCCGAAAGGCCATAGCCTTCGTGGATACTGCAGCCGGTAATTTCTTTCCATCGTTCTGCCACCGGCTGTTGCACGGCCATACCGCCGCCCAGCGTCAAATGCAGTTCGCTGAAATCAAGTTGTTTGAAATCCTCATTGTTCATCAGGGCAGTAAAAAGTGTGTTTAATCCCGGAAACACGTTGAATTTCCAGTTGCCCAGCTCCTTGGCAAACGCCGGAATGTCACGCGGATTTGGAATAAGCACATTGGTGGCCCCCTGATCCATGCCCATCACACCATTCACGGTAAGGGCAAAAATATGGTAAAGTGGCAGGGCGCAAATATAAATCCAGTGATCGCCCGGTCCATTGCCGTCATTCAGGGCCTGCTGCCACAGGTTAATCTGCGCCGCATTGGAAAGAATGTTGGCATTGGTAAGTGCAGCCCCCTTGGAGACCCCGGTGGTACCGCCGGTATATTGCAGGAATGCATAGTCGTTGTGGAAGGACTCTACCGGAGTGAAACCTGCTGCACTGCCCGCTGCCATGACACTCCCAAACATGGTGTGGCCGGGAATATCCCAGGCCGGAACCAGTTTTTTGACATGTTTTACAACAATATTGACAATCATGCCCTTAAGGCCACCAAGAAGATCTCCCATTTTGGTAACGACCACATGTTCCGTTGGCACCTTGCCGCGAACCTGCTCAAAAGTGTTGGCAAAGTTTTCAAGAACAAAGATCGCCTTTGCTCCTGAATCCTTGAGCTGATGCTCTAGTTCCCGCGGGGTATAAAGTGGATTGACATTGACCACCACAAGCCCTGCCCGCAAGATACCGGCAAGCACAATGGGATATTGCAGAACATTCGGCATCATAATTGCGACACGATCGCCTTTGACAAGGCCTTTTGACTGCAACCACGCCCCGACATGGGCGGATTTTTCCAGCA
>QIIJ01000367.1 GCA_003232595.1 Aurantimonadaceae bacterium
GTTGTCGGATGTCACGTGGAACCGTCGCAACATGCTGATCTTTGCGATTTCATTGTCGATCGGACTTGGTTTGCAACTGGTGCCGCAGGCACTGCAATATCTGCCGCCAACGGCCAAGATCCTGATGACATCGGGATTACTGCCTGCAGCAGTTATTGCCATTGTGCTGAATTTGGTTCTTCCGGAAGAACTGGATTAAATCAGCGATATACAAATAATTCGAAGTCCGCAGGAAGAAATTCTTGCGGGCTTTTCCTCAGGCCCAAAATCCTCAGCCTACACCGAAAAACTGGTTCCACAGCCGCAGGAGGCGGTGGCGTTGGGGTTTTTGATCTGGAATGACTGGCCCATAAGATCATCGACAAAATCGATTTCCGAGCCTTCCAAATACATCACCGATACATTGTCGACCAGGACGGTTGCGCCATCGCGCTCGATTACCAGATCATCATCGCTGCGCTTTGATACCAGATCAAACTTGTAGGAAAACCCCGAACACCCGCCACCTTCTACAGAAACCCGCAAGGCGTTTTTGTTTTCTTCGCGAGCAATTATGGCGGCAACCCGCCTGGCCGCACTGGCTGACAGGGTGATTGCGGTATTTTCCATCGTTGCTGTTGTCATCTCATGGCCTTTTCGATGCATCCAATAGGCGATACATTACCACAGGATTCGATAATTCCCAAATATACGAATTCTGCTATATGTTCGAAGTAGAGTTAGGTATAAACGGAGACACAGTCAATGGCGGGTGAAGCATTTTTGCAGCGTGCTCCGGACAGGCAGGCATCATTTGCCAGCAATCCGCTTTTCAGCAAGGGAAGACTTGTTGCAGAGGCCCCAAGCCGCACAAGAACGCCGTTTCAGCGTGATCGGGACAGGATTATCCATTCAACTGCATTTCGACGACTAAAACACAAGACGCAGGTTTTTGTGGCCCATGAGGGCGATCATTATCGCACCCGGTTGACCCACACGATTGAGGTTTCCCAGATTGCCCGTTCCCTGGCCCGGGCCTTGCGGGTCAATGAGGATCTGGCCGAAGCGCTGGCACTGGTGCATGATTTTGGCCACACGCCTTTTGGTCATGCTGGCGAGCGGGCGCTAGATGCTTCAATGGCTGACTACGGTGGTTTTGATCACAATGCCCAATCGTTACGTATTGTGACCAAACTTGAAAAGCAGTATGCGGAATTTGATGGACTCAACCTTTGCTGGGAGACCCTGGAGGGATTGGCCAAGCACAACGGCCCTCTGGTTGACCGGGAAGGCGTCGGGCTGACTGGCCATTTGCCCCAAGGCTTTGCGGAATACGGAACATTACAGGATTTGCAACTGTGGAGCTGGCCGGGGCTGGAGGCGCAGATGGCAGCAATTGCAGATGATATTGCCTATGACAATCATGATATTGACGACGGTTTGCGGGCAGGGCTGTTTTCGCTTGATGATCTTTCAGGAGTACCGCTTACGGGCGACATATTGCGGGAAGTGCGGGCACTCTACCCAAAACTTGAACTCAGTCGTACCATCCACGAACTGATCCGGCGTCAAATCACTGCCATGGTGGAGGATGTTATTGACGAAACCACCCGGAGGATTAACAAACTTGTGCCTGCATCAGTAAAAGATATCAGATCTGCGGGCAGGACGATGGCCGCATTTTCCGCAGCAATGGCGAAGAAAGAACGTGCGCTTAAATCGTTTCTGTTTGACAATATGTATCGTCACAGTCAGGTGATGGCAGTGATGGACAAAGCTGAAAGAATTGTTCGCCAGTTGTTTGAGGCGTATGTGGGCGATCCTGATAAACTGCCGCAGGACTGGTTAAAAAATTCGCCCAACATGGATAAAACAGCCCTGGCACGCCATGTGGCGGATTTCATTGCCGGCCAGTCAGACACCTATGCTATTCAGGAGCACCGGCGGCTGTTTGACGCTACACCAGATCTGGGCTAGAGCAACTTGAATTCTCAACAATATCCGGCCTTCCTACAAGCCTCACAGGAAATCATGTTCGATGAACATATTTACTCACTTTGAGCAAAAAATTAAAAAATCCATAGAAGCGGTTGAATTAAAAGAGCTGGATGGCTTGGATTTAACGCGGGTTTCGGTTGATCCACCGCGTGATCCGTCACACGGTGATCTGGCGACCAATGCGGCGATGGTGCTTGCAAAACAGGTCGGTATGGCACCGCGAAAACTGGCGGAACTTATCGTTGACAAACTGGCTGGCGATGATGAGATACAATCGACCACAATCGCTGGACCGGGTTTTATCAACATGGTTGTTCGGCCGAATTACTGGGCGGCGCACCTTGGTGTGATTCTGCGTGAAAAATCCCGATATGGCCGTTCGCAACTTGGCGCTGGCCGTAAGGTCAATGTGGAATATGTTTCTGCAAATCCGACCGGCCCGATGCATGTGGGCCATTGCCGGGGGGCAGTGGTTGGTGATGCACTTGCAACTTTGCTGAATGTTGCCGGTTTCAATGTTACGCGTGAATATTATATCAATGATGCCGGCGGGCAGATTGATGTTTTGACCAAGTCAGTATTTCTGCGCTACCGCGAGGCGCTTGGTGAAAATATCGGCGATATCCCAGATGGTCTTTATCCGGGCAATTATCTGGTGCCGGTTGGAGAGGCGCTTGCGGCTGAACACGGCAATTCGCTACTGGATATGCCCGAAGATGAATGGCTGCCGCTGATCAAACCAGTAGCAATTGGTGCCATGATGACGTTGATCCGTGATGATCTTGCGGCGCTCAATGTGCATCAGGATGTATTTTTTTCCGAACGTGACCTGCACAGGATTTCCGGTAACGGCAGCCTTATTGATGCGGCCATTGAAGAATTGCAGAAACGCGGTTTTATCTATCGCGGTGTTCTGCCGCCGCCAAAGGGGCAAAAGGATGCGGATTGGGAAGACCGGGAGCAATTGCTTTTTCGCTCCACCGATGTGGGCGATGATGTTGACCGGGCGCTGGTGAAATCGGATGGTACTTACACCTATTTTGCCGCTGATGTGGCCTATTTCTATGACAAGTTCCGGCGCGGCTATGATGAAATGGTGTTTATTCTGGGGGCCGATCACAGCGGTTATGTCAAGCGGCTTGAAGCCGTTGCCAGGGCAATATCTGGCGGCAAGGCGAAATTGACAGTACGGCTTTGCCAATTTGTCAATCTGTTGCGCGATGGCGAGCCGGTCAAGATGTCGAAACGGTCCGGCAACTTCATCACCTTGCGTGAGGTGGTTGATGAGGTTGGCAGTGATGCGGTGCGTTTCATGATGCTTTACCGGAAGAACGATGCGCCGCTTGATTTTGATTTTGCCAAAGTAACAGAACAGTCACGGCAGTATGCCCATGCCCGCTGTTATTCGGTGTTTCGCCAGGTATCGCGCGAAATGCCTGATCTTGTTACAGACAGTGAGGCGCTTGCAGCGGCAGATTTCGATCTTTTGAACGACGAGGGCGAACTGGCACTGATCCGGAAATTGGCTGAATTTCCCCGAATCGTGAATGCGGCAGCTCAGACCCATGAGCCTCACCGGGTGGCATTTTATCTTTTTGACCTGGCCAGCAATTTCCACAGCCACTGGAATCGCGGTAAAGACCACAGGGAATTACGCTTTATTAACCCTAAAACGCCAGAATTGACTTTGGCGAGGTTAAGCCTCGTTGAAGCGATTGCATCTGTTTTGGCCTCTGGACTGGCTATAATTGGGGTCAGTGCGCCGAAAGAGATGCGATAATTGCTCCAGGT
>QIIJ01000287.1 GCA_003232595.1 Aurantimonadaceae bacterium
TGGATATGCCAGGGCCAACAGGTGAATCAAACCGACTGACCCTGTTTCCCAATGATGTGGTTATCTGTTTGGGACCAACCCTTGCAGCCGCACAACGTCAGGCAATGATTGTATATGATTGCGGAGGCATTGCACTTAGCGTTGTACCCGGTGCGCAGGGGCCTGATGCAATTTCTGGCTATCTTGATCGAGATGCGCTTTCAACTCTGAACGGCATTGGCGCTGTAGCATTGTGGAGCATGCAGGATGATTTGCGAAAAGCTCGCAAGGCGTTGGCAGGCAGAAACGGGCGGATTGTTTCTCTTATTACAGAACATGATATGAGCGATTATTGTTTGCTTGAGCGGCATGTGTGCATTGATACAACTGCGGCTGGCGGAAATGCATCATTACTCGCTGCGGACGGGCCAGCTACTGGCGGGCCAGATGCTGGCAATCCATCTGCGCTCGAGCCAGCAGCTGTTAACGAGCCAATAGACGTTGAGAAGCCGTATCAGGTCCAAGGGTATGCCTGACCTTAAAATTGCTCCCAATTAGGATATCTACCAAAGCGGGTGGCCATGAAATCAATATATGCGCGCACTTTTGTCGCCAGATATCGATGGTGGGTATAAACAGCGTGAATGCCCAAGCCAGATGCCTCGTAATCCTCAAGAACGGTTACAAGCCGACCCTGTTTAATGTCCTCGCCAACCGCATAGCCGGGGACAAGGCTAATGCCACTTCCTTTTAAAAGCACCATGCGTACCGCTGCGGCGCTGTTAACCGTAACCCGGCTGCTGACCTTTGTTGTAATTTGCTTACCGTCAACGATGAATGGCCACTGAGCACCGCTTCGAAAATTAGTGTCGACGATACAGGTATGAGCGGACAAGTCTTCGGGGCGCTCTGGCATGCCATATTCTTCCAGATAGGAAGGTGCTGCGCATAACAACAGACGTGTGGACGCAAGGCGGCGGGCAATCAGGGTGGAATCTTCAAGCTCGCTAATTCTGATGGCTATATCCACCCCTTCATCGACAAGATTGACGAAACGGTCAGTCAGGCGCAAGTCAACAGTAATTGCCGGATGTTGCTCAAGAAAATCAACGATTGCTGATGCGAGGTACATTTCACCAAAGGTCACCGGCGCTGTAAGAACAAGCCTGCCGCTGGCAACGGAACCTTTGTTCTGGATCGCGGCCTCAAGTTCATCAAAATCATCAATTACCTGCCTGCATCGCTCAAAATAGCTCTTGCCGATTTCGGTCAATACCAGAGACCGGGTTGTCCGATTCAGGAGCCGTGATCCGAGGCGTTCTTCAAGCTGCCCGACATATTTGCTGACCAGCGCCGTCGACATATCCATGCGTTCAGCGGCGGCTGTGAATGAGTTAGCCTCAACCACGGTAACGAATGTTTTCATGCCAACAATAGTATCCATTCATTATCAATGCCATGTTGATTGTATTTCGTCAATAAGCGTATTTTTCAATGTTTTGTTAAATGCAATTGTTCAACCAAGTTGTGGAAATAGTCCGGAGCTGGTTTAAATCAACAGGAGACTGAAAATGAAAAATCGTATGAAAAACGCAGCAAGCCTTGCCGTGATGGTATTTAGCTTCACCGGAATTGTGCACAGCGTAAATGCTGCTGAGCTGACCATTATTAATCCGCCGGAAATATTTGATCCGGCTCCCTTAGGGTACAGCCACGTCGTGGTTGCGCACGGCAGCCGGTATGTTTTCATTGCAGGCCAGGTAGGTGACCCCACAGCTGATTTCGAAATGCAGCTTGAGCAAAGCTATACCAATCTGGCTATTGCCATTGAGGCGGCAGGTGCAAGGCCGGATCAAGTGGCAAAACTTACAACCTATATCGTCAATTATGACCCCTCAATGCTGCCACTACTTACATCTTACGTAAAAAAAATGTTTGGAGTATCGCTTCCTGCGCAAACTCTGGTGCCGGTTCCTGCATTGGCCCTTGATGGTTTGCTTTTTGAAATTGATGCAACTGCGATCACTGACTGAACATCATTGTTTCAATGAATAATATGCGCAGGAGCAATCATAAACATTGTTTATTGCTCATGACATAAACCCCCTCTCAAAAGGATACTAAAATGAAAAACTTAATCGCGGCGGTAATATTTTCCGCGGGCCTGGCAACCAGCATGGCAACCGGCACGGCCGCTCAGGCGGCAAGTGATACACCGCTGAGTTGTTGGAACCAGTTGGGTTCTGAGGCCAATCTTAACACCTTCGATGATCTGGATTTCAACGTGTTCACAAACCAGAAATGGGACGAACTTGAAATAAGCCACGCTGAAGATATTGTTGTGAACTGGCCCGACGGTCGTGTCACGACCGGTATCGATGTTCATATCGAAGATCTTAAAAGCCTGTTTGTTTTTGCACCTGACACTCGGATTACGGAGCATCCGATCCGCATCTCCTGTGGTGATCTGACGGCTGTCACCGGAATATTCGAGGGCACCTTTACGGAGCCAATGCCAATCGGAGATGGCAAAACCATTGCACCGACCGGCATGTCATTTCGCATCGACATGGCAACCATCGGTAAATGGGAGAATGGAAAGATGACAGAGGAATGGCTGTTCTGGGATAACCAGACCTACATGAACCAGATTGGTCTTGGACAATAGATTGCCAAATACAAACTCTGGATGCAGCATGTTGCTGTATCCAGACCATCTTGACACTTATCAGGAGACTAAAATGCTTGTGAATGGAAAATGGAGTGCCGATTGGCACCCGGTTCAATTAGCGGACGATGAGGGGAGCTTTGTCCGTCAGACTTCCTCGTTCCGCAACTGGGTCACTTCAGATGGCGAAGCAGGGCCAACCGGCGAGGGTGGCTTTAAGGCAGAGGCCGGGCGCTACCATCTTTATGTGGCGCTGATCTGCCCCTGGGCTTCGCGAACGCTGATGGTGCGCAAATTGAAAAAGCTTGAAGATGTAATCGATATTTCAATGGTCGAACCCACTCTTACCGAGCAGGGCTGGCGCTTTGGCAATTTTCCCGGATCCGGGCCCGACCCTCTGTTTGGTGCAACCTATATGCATGAAATATATACGAGGGCTAATGCTGATTTTACTGGTCGCGCGACTGTGCCGATACTCTGGGACAAGCAGCGCAATACAATCGTCAACAATGAGTCCGCAGACATTGTTCGCATGTTGAATTCGGCCTTTGATGCATTTGGTGACGCCTCTGTTGATCTTTATCCGATGGAGCTGCGCAACGAAATCAATATCCTGAATGAGCGGCTTTATGACCCCTTGAACAATGGCGTATACAAAGCGGGTTTCGCCACTTCTCAAGGAGCATATGAAGAAGCCGTC
>QIIJ01000554.1 GCA_003232595.1 Aurantimonadaceae bacterium
CCCAGTGCGTCGGACAATATACGTTTGATTATGACGATTCGGCGCAGCATTTTCTCTCCTGGGCCGAAGATATAGAGTAAATCTCAGTTGAATAGAACCATTTGATCGCGCATATCAAAAACACACGGCAAAACGCTGAACAGGGCTGTGTGACCGACCAGCAATAATGTAAACGGCTGAACTGGACAGGTGGCCGAATGCATCCGGCTTTGCTGATTGTCAGTTTAATTTTATATCGGGAGCGTTGGTCTTGATCACCGGTCGTTTTGATATGGTTGTGCGCAGCCGCGCTGAATCTGAAGCCAGGTTTTCAGCTGCCATCGCGGATTCAGGAATTCTTTCATAATTGATTTTTGGTTTTTTGTAAGCCACTTTTTCAACCCGCTTCTTTTTCTTTACCACTTTGGCCGGGTCGAGCGCAGGTGTAGCCACTTTTTTAATCTTTTTTGGCAGGCCGATCACCTCGATTTTTGAGGTGGAAGGGAGTAGTACCTCGATTGATCCGGCAAAGCTGCCGGATGAAGCGAACAGTACAGCGAAAATTGTCGCAATTCGTATCTGATAGTGTTTCATCACAGTCCTCATCGTGATTTAATGGCTTAATGTGACAGAGATTAGTAAAGAAATTGCATAACAATTAGCCAACCATTTTAACAAAATGCGCGATTTATATGCCGTGACAAAATTAAAGTCAGGAGTTGACAAAAATAATGAGCGAATTCGACATTGGCCTTGAGCAAAATCCGGCGAATTTTGAGCAGCTCTCGCCGCTGACATTCCTCAAACGGTGTGTTGATGTTTATCCAGACCACCCGGCAGTAATTTACCGTACACGGCGTTATTCATGGAAGGAAATGTATACCCGGGCCTTGCAACTGGCGTCTGCCCTCCAAGCGCGCGGTATAGGCAAAAACGATGTGGTATCGATTATCGCCCCCAATATTCCGGAAATGTTTGAGGCGACTTTTGGTGTTCCCATGGCGGGCGCAGTGCTGAACCCGATCAATACCCGTCTCGATCCTGCAACAATTGCCTATATTCTTGATCACAGCCGGGCAAAGGTATTGATCACCGATACGGAGTTTTCTCCCGCGGTCAAAGAGGCGCTTGTGCGACTTTCGCGCGATGATTTGATTGTCGTTGATATTGTTGATGTTCAAAACGGTAATGCATCCACGCAAAGCGACACCCTGGGTGAAATGGACTATGAGGCATTTCTGGAAACAGGCAATGACGGTTTAAACTGGTCGCTGCCGGATGATGAATGGAATGCAATTTCGCTCAATTATACATCCGGTTCAACCGGCAATCCCAAGGGCGTTGTCTGCCATCATCGCGGTGCTTATATTATGGCCCAGGGTATTGCAGCCGCATGGCCTTTCGGGCTGCATCCTGTGCATATGTATATAGTGCCGCTTTTTCATTGTAATGGCTGGTGTCATGCTTGGTCGCTGGCAGTATGTGGTGGCACATCTGTGCTGGTACGCAACATCAATGCGGCCAATATGTATGCAGCAATTGCAGAACACCGGGTGAGCCATTTTGGTGGTGCTCCGATTGTGCTTTCAATGCTTATCAATGCCACAGATAACGAGAAAAAACCATTCGATTGGCCAGTGCATGTTTATACTGCCGGGGCTCCGCCACCCAGCGCAGTGCTTGAGGCAATTGAGGCATTGGGCTTTTCCGTTACTCATGTCTATGGCCTTACCGAAACCTATGGTCATGTGGTCGAATGCGCCAGTCAGCCCGGGTGGGCGGGGCTCGATATGGAGAGCCTTGCCAATATCAAGGCGCGGCAGGGTGTGCGCTATGCCAATACCGAAGGTTTGATGGTTGCTGACAGTGAAACCATGCAGCCAGTGCCGGGTGATGGAAAGACCA
This sequence comes from Aurantimonadaceae bacterium, assembly GCA_003232595.1. Taxonomy (GTDB): domain Bacteria; phylum Pseudomonadota; class Alphaproteobacteria; order Rhizobiales; family Rhizobiaceae; genus SZUA-100. Next base: position 1,885 of record QIIJ01000554.1, read on the forward strand.
TTGGCGAAATCATGATCCGCGGCAATACCGTGATGAAAGGCTATTTCCGTAACCGGGAATCCACCGATGAGGCTTTTCGCGGCGGCTGGTTCCATACCGGCGACCTTGCAGTGCAGCACCCGGATGGGTATGTGCAAATAAAAGACCGGCTGAAAGACATCATCATTTCCGGTGGCGAAAATATCTCCTCGATTGAAGTGGAAAACATCCTATACAAACACCCTGCCGTTGCAGCCGCTGCTGTGGTTGCCAAAGGAGATGAAAAATGGGGTGAAGTCCCTTGCGCATTCATCGAGTTAAAAGCCGGAGTTGAAACCGGCGAAGCAGAAATCATTGCTCATTGCCGCGAGCATCTGGCGAACTTCAAGTGCCCCAAAGAAGTGCGCTTCCAGGAATTGCCAAAAACTTCAACAGGCAAAATTCAGAAGTTTGTTTTAAGAGGCCTGGTTTAAATCCGGGTGACCGGGTGCACCGTATGCAAGATCGAAAACTCAGAATTTTCTGCCCTGTTAAAGAGCATCAGGCCATTAATAATCGCTATGCGTTTGTTACTATTGCGAAAAATTCACGCCGGGCATTCTAAAATTCACGCTGGAATCACGACACTGCGTTTAACTGACTTCAGGGAAAACGCTAGGGGGTCCATTGTGAGCCAAAAAAAGGGGGAGAAAATGCATACGACCAACACGGAATTGAGGAGCGCAAGTTTTGCGTCATTCGGGTGGGCCATGCCATTCCCGGACAACGAAAACAGCAATATATCCGATCCCAAATCAGCGTCGAAATTGAACGAGCCGGAGACAGGATATGTTATGGATGATCCGGCAGTGGAAACACAGGATATACCGCTCGACCAGGTGTATTTGGCGCTAGAGCAATTGTATCTCGATATTGAGGCAAACGAGCCGGAAAGCGAGTAGGTTCCTACAGGGAATAAACCGCAAATACCGGTCGCTCGCTGTCTGAAAATTCACCCCATCGCAGGTCGATTGCGATGGCAGGTATGGCGGATGCCGGAATTTTACCAATCCGGCCTGCACCTGTCCGATGGCTGTGACCGCAATAAATGCTCGTTATCTGCCGGTAGTCCGCCAACAACCCGGTAAAATTCTGTACGGTCTGCTTGCTATCAAACTGAAACGGGTTTGGTGCCTCAAGGACATCGAAAGGCGGGTGGTGCATGAAGATCACGGTTGGTTTTTTAAGATCCTGTTGAAGCATGGCCGCAAGATGCTGCAGCCTTTTTTCACAAAGGGCGCCTAACCGGTCCTGCTCATCCAAAGTGTCGAGCATGATCAACCGAACCGGCCACTGATCAAGTGCGTATTGAAAAAACTCTTTCCCGCCGCTGCCCCCAAGATGGGCTGCAAATATTTCAGCCATTGCGCCACGGCGATCGCGGTTACCCGGAATTACAAAAAATGGCGCTGCCAGTTTCTGTAAAATCACTAAAGCCGCG
>QIIJ01000283.1 GCA_003232595.1 Aurantimonadaceae bacterium
TGTATGAGGTTATCAAAACACATGATGTGCGTGAAAACAGCGGTGTTATTTCTGATGAGACCATACGTTACAGCAGCAAAACGAATATGAAACGCGGACTCAAACCTATTCGCAAAGTAGTCTATCTGGATGAAGAGTCGGGCAAGGAGTATACATTTATTACCAATCATTTTCGTTGGTCGGCCAATACTATTTCCGGTATTTACAAACAACGCTGGCAGGTCGAGTTATTCTTTAAATGGATCAAACAAAATTTGAAATTAACCAGCTTCATTGGAACCAGCATGAATGCTGTGGTAACACAAATCATGGTCGCGCTTTGTATGCACCTGATGTTGAAATGGATGAAGTTTACGTTTTCACTGAAGCAGAGCCCGATGCAGATTATTCGGCTTATTCAGATGAACCTGTTTGTCGGCAGAGACCTGATTGAGCTGTTCAAGCCGCCCGATCCCAAGCCGATGCCTAGCCCTATAGGTGGGACAGCAGTGGGCTGTGCCTGTTTATATTGTTTAGCCAAAACCAGTTTGTCACATTGCGCAATGTTATCCGCCCATACTGGTATATTCGTAAACCCAATCTAGAAAATAAGGCTTGCAATAGCTGCGGGTAGCTCTTGAACTTTCACGACAACAACCATGATTCAGAGATTTAATGCAAAGCGGATGGCATCGCGCACCTGCACAAACTTATCCGGTGCGAGGGTAGTGATAAGAGCGCCGACCTTCGCTTTTGAAACGGTCTGCATGTGATCACAATTAATTGCACAATCCTTTGGCATGCCATCATGCCTTGTCAGCAAGACTTCACTGGGAATATCTCGAACCGTTGACGTAATCGGTGCAACAGTGACTTCCCCCAAATACTCAAGCACAGAATCCCTTGTCAAAATGAGAACCGGTCTTTTCTTGTCCGGCTGCTGAAATTTATACCAGCGAACTTCGCCGCGTTTCATCATTCAGACCACTGTTGCTCTGATTCCCATGCGCCAAACTCGGATGCCTGAACCGGATTCCGCTGGTATCCCGCCTTGTGTTTCTCTTCCTGCTGCTTCATGCGAATATTTGCCATGGCATCGCGCAGGGCTTTTCTGGCAAATGCGGATCGGGTGGTGTGTAATTTTTTTACCACGGCATCCACTTCATCCACCAACGCGTCATCCAGTGTCATTTGTACTGTTTTCATATTCCCCTCACGCAGCATGGTACTTTATAGCTATAATCATCCACATGTTTGATGAAGTCAAGCTGCATGTCGCAATTTACATGTCAAAATAACCCGACAAAAAAATCGGGGATGCTATAAAGCACCCCCGACGTTCAAATCCATCTCTTACTTCACGCAGGCAACCACGCCAGCCGAATAACTATCAATCAGCTCTCCTGACCTGCCTCTTTCGGCGGCACATGCGAGTCCACATCCGGGGCTGCGGTAGAAGAATCCTGCGGCGGTTTCTTGGGCACTTCTCTGCGCTCGGTACGTTGGAATGGCTTGCCTGCCATCACATCATCAATCTGACCATCTTCAAGCGTTTCAAATTCAATCAGGGCTTTAGCCAGCAAATGCAATTGGTCTATATGCTCCTCAAGAATTTTTTTGGCGCGTGCATAATTATCGTCAATCAGCTTACGTACCTGCACATCAATCAACTGCGCAGTCTGCTCGGAAATATTCTGGCTGCGTGCCACTTCATGGCCGAGGAAGATCTCCTGCTGGTTTTCACCATAAACCATGGCTCCCAATTTATCGGTCATACCCCACATCGTCACCATGTTTCTCGCCAGTTTGGTAGCGCGTTCAAAATCGTTGGAAGCTCCCGTTGTCATCTGATTCAGCACCAGTTCCTCGCCGAGACGGCCACCCATCATGATGGCAATCTGATCCTCCAGATAATTACGGTCATGATTGTACTTATCCTCTTCCGGCAACTGCATGGTTACACCCAGCGCCATACCACGCGGAATAATGCTCACTTTGTGGACAGGATCAGCATGTTTCAAATACTTGGCCACCAGCGTATGCCCACCCTCATGGTAGGCAGTGGTTTCCTTCTGTTCATCGGATATCAGCATGGAGCGTCGTTCCGTACCCATCATCACTTTGTCTTTAGCTGTCTCGAAATCTGCATTGGCAACCTTATCAGCCCCGAAACGTGCCGCATTCAATGCCGCTTCATTTACTAAATTAGCCAAATCGGCTCCCGAAAAACCGGGAGTCCCGCGCGCCAGCACCTTAACCTCCACATCGCTGGACAAAGGAACCTTGCGCATATGCACGCGGAGAATTTCTTCCCGACCATTCAAATCCGGACGTGGAACCATCACCTGCCGATCAAACCGGCCCGGACGCAGCAGGGCCGGATCAAGTACATCCGGACGGTTGGTTGCCGCCACCAGAATCACACCCTCGTTGGACTCGAAACCATCCATTTCGACGAGCAACTGGTTCAACGTCTGCTCACGCTCATCATTGCCGCCACCGATACCGGCTCCGCGATGCCGCCCCATGGCATCAATCTCATCGACAAAAATAATACATGGCGAACTCTTTTTGGCCTGCTCGAACATATCGCGTACGCGAGATGCGCCTACACCGACAAACATTTCGACAAATTCGGAACCGGAAATCGAAAAGAATGGTACTTCCGCCTCACCGGCAATCGCTCTGGCCAGCAGCGTCTTACCCGTACCCGGAGGTCCGACCAGCAGCACACCCTTGGGAATCTTACCACCCAGACGGGTAAATTTGGACGGGTCGCGCAAAAACTCAATCACTTCTGTGACTTCCTGTTTGGCTTCATCGCAACCAGCCACATCAGAAAACGTCATCTTGGCCGTGTTTTGGGTTAATAATTTAGCGCGGCTCTTGCCAAAAGACATTGCTCCACCGCGACCACCGCCCTGCATCTGGCGCATGAAAAACACCCAGACCGCAATCAGCAGCAACATCGGAAACCATGAAATCAGAACGGACAACAAAAACGGCACTTCTGCCGGTTTACTTACATTCACCTCGACATGCTGATCAATCAACCGCTGGGTCAATCCGGGATCATTCGGAATTGTCACCTGATAGGTGCGAAGATCACCTTGCAGGTTGCGATATTGACCACTTACTTCATGATCATTGATTTTGGCTGTTTCGACGATGCCTGCATCCACTTTTTCAATAAAAGCCGAATAAGACATGGACTCGCCCGGCGTGATGGGCTTATTGAACATGTTGAACAGGCTGACCATCGTGATACCAATAACGAGCCAGAGAAGAATATTTTTACCAATCAATGCAATTCACCATTATCCTTTGATAGGGTTTTAACGTCGCCGATTCAAGGGCCACGATAGCAACACAGTGTGAACAAGCCACCAAATTTATTATACAAGCGGCTCGCCTGAACTAGCTATTGTCAATGTATTGCATGAAATTCCAATGAAGAAACCAAGCTGTTCAGCGAGCTAAACTTACTGGCACGGGCGCAAGATGCAAGTTTTCCCTGTCTCTGAATAAACGACAACGTGACAAATCAATCCCGGTGCGTCCGCCATGACTTCGCCAAACCTCTGCCAATTCGATATGTCTGCGCCCAAGCACCGCGCCGGCGCCGAAAACCCGCGCATTCATCCGCTGCAACACAACCGCGCGTACAGGTGCAGGGCTATCGCACCATGCATGCCAGTCAACCACAGCCACACCATTTTGTGAATCAACACGCACCGCATCGGCTTTGTCATTCA
>QIIJ01000539.1 GCA_003232595.1 Aurantimonadaceae bacterium
AAGCTCTCTTGTCACTTTTGGCAATTGTCTCGGGGGGCAGAGGATGCGCCCTGGTGATTTCTGATATTTGCTGCTTGAGGGCGGCAATACTGAGCGGTGCCAAACAGGTGATTTTGCGAGCCAGGTCGTGGGTAAATTCTTCAATTTCGCGCGCACTGACCACATGGTTGATCACGCCCTGAGCGTACAGCCGCTCGGCACTCAAGGGCGTGGCGCACAGCAGCATTTCTTTGGCCAGATTGGGGCCGAGGCGCTCTATGAGTGTTTGCAAACCGCTCAAAGTATAAGGCACACCAAGCTTGGCGGGTGTGACCGCAAAATTTGCTTCGGGCGTCGCCACAATCAGGTCACACGAAAAGGCGACTTCACAGGCAAGCCCCCAAACATTGCCCTCTATCATGGCGATAACAGGCACCGGGCAGTCTAGGACACTGCGCCCCAAAGCTGTCAATGCCGTGTCCCAACCCTCGATGTCGCGGCTACCTGTCGGCAGGCTTTCCACATCCCTGCCCGCAGACCAAGTCTTGGCACCTGTCTCTGCCCGTAAGATGATGGCTCGCACACCACCTTGTCCCATTACGCTAAATGTTTCGATCATTTCCTCTATGAAAGGATCGTGAAATGCGTTCACTTTTGCGGATCGGCACATGGTAATACTGCCGACCCCGTCTATCAATTCAGTGCGAACATAATCCATTATTCGTCTTCCAGGCGCTATTGATACAGCGCCTTATAGTGTTGTCTAAGCGTATTTTTTTGCACTTTACCCATAGCATTGCGCGGTAGGTTATCTACGAAAATTATTCTTTTCGGGCATTTGTATTTCGTAAATCCGGCTTTCAAACTGACAATTAACGCAGCCTCACTGACCCGGTTTGTGCTATCATCTGCGACCACAATAGCGGTCACCGCCTCGCCAAAATCAGGATGGGGCAAGCCGATAACGGCGCTCTCTTCAATGCCTTTCAGCGCATCTATCTCGTTCTCGACTTCCTTGGGATAAACATTATACCCCCCGGTGATGATCATATCTTTATCCCGGCCTACAATATAGAGATAGCCGTTTTTGTCCAATCGTCCCAAATCGCCAGTCTTGAAAAACCCGTCCGGGCGCATGTCTTCCGCTGTCTTTTCAGGGTTTCGCCAATAACCTTTAAACAGGCCGGGGCTGCGGACTTCTATGGTGCCAACCTGATTTATTTCGCTAATGACAGCTCCCGTTTCAATATCCGCGAGACGCAATTCCACCTCGCGCACTGCCTGACCAACCGAGCCTTGTATGGCCGTGCCATTATAGGGGTTGGCGGTGACGATCAGGGTTTCCGTAAGCCCGTAACGCTCCAGTATAGTACATCCGGATCTCTCCCGAAACGCCTCCAGGGTTTCGAGCATAATCGGCGCAGAGCCTGAAATGGCCAGGCGCAGATTATGGCAGGCTTTTTTCGTAAATCCGGGATGTTTTAACAGGCGCATATACATGGTCGGCACGCCCATAAATACGGTAGCTTCCGGCAGGTGAGCAACCACTTCATCAATATCAAACTTTTTTGTAAAGATCATCTGCGCGCCGGAATACAGAACCGTATTGGCGGCAATGAACAGACCGTGGCCGTGGAATATGGGCAAAGCGTGCAGCAAAATATCATCCGAGGTGAAATGCCAGGCATCCGAAAGCGTGCTGGCACAATGGGCCAATGCCCGGCGGGTGATCATTGCACCCTTTGAGCGGCCCGTGGTGCCGGAGGTATAGAGCAAGGCCGCCACTTCGGACGTCCCGCCTGTGAAAGGCACAAAATCATCAGGGTTGGAGTTTAAAGTCCCGTCGATAAATGTCCCCTCCCCATTGACGCCCAGGGTTCGGAGTGTGGGAATTTTGTATTTTTCACAAATCGGTTTTAAGGTATCAAAACTTTCTGGCGGGCAAATCAATACGCTCGGATCAGAATCCGTAAGAAAATATTCGAGTTCCGCTTTTGAATAGGCCGTGTTCAGGGGTACATATATGGCCCCCATACGGATGCAGGCCAAACACAGCATAAAACTGTCCGGAGATTTATCCACTTGCGCCGCCACCCGGTCTCCAGCACGCACGCCGCACTGCTTCAGGTAGGCCGCAAACCGGCCGGAGATGTCAGCAACATCTCCGTAGCTATAGAGCTCTTCGCCAGGCACGCGCATCAATGGACGTTCCGGATCCGATAAAGCCACGGATTCTAGCCAAAGCGCCGGGTTTTCCGTCCTTTCGGATACATCAAACCGTGTTGTCATACCCCATCCTTAAACCAGCAACAGCCCGGCCAAAATGGCCGATTGTCTAATGCTCAAAATCCAGCGCCATCACACCAACACCCATTGCCTTGATTTCATCACGCAGTTTTTCATGGTCGGGGTGCGCAATATAATCGCGCTGCGTAGTCTTGTCCGCATAGCTCATAATGACACCATAATCATATCCGTGGCTGGTGTCCTTGAAATTTCCACCCGCCACAATATCAATAACCGCAGGGATGCTTTTCATCTGCCTGACTTTCTCCATCAAGCTCTCCATTTCAGTGTCGGACACAGCCTCGGGCGTCTTGAGCCAAACCATATGTTTTACTGTCATAAATAATTCCTGATCCTGACATGATATTCGCGATCTTTGCTTGGGCTAATGGCGATCAATACCTGAAACTCACGCGCACACCATAGGTTACCGGCAGCCCTGCGGTTCTTGTCAGCGCATCTATTTCCCGTGTTACCTGGGTCCAGTAATATTGATTGGTAACATTCCGGCCATAGGCCTCTACACGCCAACTGCCATCAGCCGTTTCGACACCGGCCCGCAAATCCAGCAGCGTATAGCCATCGATACGTAGCAGCGGGTTGGTCCCGAACGCAGCCTTGGTTGCAGATCGATAGCTTGGACTAATACCAGCAAACGCATCCAGATTTCCGCCAACCGGAAAACGATATTCAATGTCCGCACTAAATTGCCATTCCGGTGCCAATGGGAATGTCTCCCCATTGATGTTGAAAATATCACCGAGCGGATCTGGGAGGCTGAAATCTCCGGTTACTTTGGTATCGATATAGTTGACGGCACCGCTAAATTGCAGCCCTTCTGCCACAAGAACTGTCAGCTCGGCCTCAAAACCCCAAGCCCGTGATTCAGGGACGTTTACGAGCGCAGGCACATTGCCAAATGGAAATCCAACATCAAGAAACCCACGCACCTGTTTATCGGTATAATCGTAATAATATAAGGCGCTGTTCAACCGCACCCGCCTATCAGCAAACGCCGTTTTCAGTCCGATTTCATAAGCCTGCTGTGTGGCTGGTCTGAGCTGAGTATCGAAAACGCCCGGCACGAGCGGGTAAGAGCCGGATTTATACCCCTTGCTTGCGGTAACATATATCAGCGTATCATCGCTGGGCTTGTAATTTACACTGGCGCGCCAGGAGAAATTATCCTCGTTTAATGTATCAAAAACCAAACCTCCAACCGGCAGGCTGGTAGCCGCGTTGAGCGTTACACAGCCGCCTGGCATGATAAAGGCCGGAGGCACTGGCGGCAGGCCGCGCCGCAAATTTGAGATAACACCCAATAATCCAGCGAGATCGCCTGCACCGCCATCCTGTGCGCAGCCGTTAAAATCACGGTCCTCGTTAGTATAGCGCGCTGATGCCAGAAATTTGAACTTTTCACCCAATGGAACCTCGAAGCTGCCAAAGACTGCCTTGGAAGTCACACTCTGGGCATTGCGCGAGATGAGAAGATCAAAAGCAGCGCTGTTCGTGGATCCCAGTTCGCTTGTTTGCACCTCGCTGGAATCGCTTTTCTGATAATTACCGCCAATCATCCATTTTATGCCGCTGCCAAACTCTCCATCTATTCGCAGCTCCTGATTAAACGATTCAATGTTTACATCCCCGACAACTGTCAAATTCCGAAACGCCATGCCGTCTGCGTCAAAAGGCGCTAATGAATTATAATCCGCGTAGGAGGTCAGGGACGTCAGCGTGATATTGTCCGTTATGCCCCAGTCCGCTTGCAGTGAAACCTGATAAAAATTGTCGTCAACGGCAAAACTGCGACCCGGTTCCCAGTCAGCGGCTCTGGGCGTTTCCGGGGACAGGGGCTGCGCGACCAAGGCATCACATGCCGCCTGCCGTCCCGGCCCCGGACATGGAACACCAAATCTGAAACCAATAAACTGGTTCGCCTGAGAATCGGATCTATCGCTCCAACCATTGACATTCAGCAGAAAATGCAGGTTATCCGCTGGTTCCCAATCAAGCAGAAACCGTCCGGTAACGAAGTCACGCTTGCCAAGCGCGTCGTCACGACTGGAACTTTGCTGCCAGTTACCGCGACTCTCGAAGCGGACAGCGGCTCTGGCTTTCAATGTATTGCTGAGCGCACTGCTAACAAAACCGCCAAGCTTGACATCATTGAAACGCCCATAGCTTGCATCAAATCCGGTTGAGAATTCATCGGTTGGCTTGGCAGCAATATAGTTGATAGCGCCGCCGGTCGCATTTTGCCCGAACAATGTGCCTTGCGGCCCTTTAAGCGCCTCGACCGATTGCAAATCCAGAACTGCGCCGCGCGCCATCACGGAAAAAGGCAGCGGTACCTGATCGACATAGACACTGACAGCAGGACTGACAGCCTGCGTGATTTCAGCAAAGCCGACACCGCGAATATAATATATCGGCGATCCAAAAGTCGATGATTGATAGACAAAACCGGGAATGACCTTGGCCAGTTCAGACGTATCGGTGACACCTCTTGCGGCGAGTGTCTCCGCCGAAACTGCGGTTACGGAAATGGGAACATCCGTGATGTTTTCTGAACGTTTCTGCGCGGTTACCACGATTTCGTTCAGCTCTAGGGATGGCCGCTCGGCTTCTTCAGTTTCTTCGGTTTCTTGCGCCCGAGCGGTTCCTGATGACATTACCGACACCAGCGCCACCGACACTAAGGCCGATGTTGTGAGCGCCCTCGCCAACAGTTTATTATAGTTCATTTCTATCCCCTCCAATCATATTAAAATTATCGCCTGCCGTGTTCTGATAATCAGATCACACACCAATCCGTTCATTGTCGTCCTTGTTGTCGAGTTCATTGATGACGAAATCATAATTCACCAATCCAGTGATCGCTTCCTCTACTGGCTGACCGCTGTTCACTGCCTTGGTGAGATATTCGAAGCCTCTTTCATGTCCTCCGGGACTGTTGATCGAAAACATCACCGCTGGTTTGCCGCCAGCCGCGCGAAACGCATGGGTGGTATTGGGCGGTGCATAGGCAAAATCTCCCGGCCCGACCGTTTGCGTTTCATTGCCAATGGTGATTTCAATCTCGCCGGAAACGACAAGGAATATTTCATCCTCATTGGGTTGATGATGCGGCGGTGCTCCGGTGTCCGGTTCCAGAGTAACCAGCGAAACCATGAAACGTCCGCCGCTCTCTTCCCCGCTGAGCAACAGCTTGATATTCTGCTCTCCGTCCATGATCGAAGGCGCATCTGCACTGCGCATCAATTTTGGCGTGGCGGCCTGCTTGGTCCATTTCTCGCGCAAGGCGTAATAATCAGCGACAGAGGTAACAATCTCTTCCGGTCGTTCGAC
>QIIJ01000012.1 GCA_003232595.1 Aurantimonadaceae bacterium
TTCAATGTGGTTTGGGCAGCCATTGCCTCTTTAATCGGCGTCATAAGAGAGGCGGCGCGCAGCACGTTGAGCGGGTTCATGTGGGCAACAAAACGGGCGACATAATCATTGACCGGTTTGAGGATGATTTCCTCCGGCCTGCCGTACTGGACAATGCGTCCATCTTCCATAATGGCGATGTGGGAACCGATTTTCAGCGCCTCATCAAGATCATGGCTGACAAAAATGATGGTTTTTTGCAATCGCTGCTGCAATTCGATCAGCTCGTCCTGGAGGTGATTGCGAATGAGCGGATCAAGCGCCGAAAACGGCTCATCCATCAATAAAATATCCGCATCCGTCGCAAAGGCACGGGCAAGGCCGACGCGCTGTTGCATGCCGCCGGAAAGCTGTGATATTTTTTTGTCAGCCCACAGGGAAAGCTGCACAAGTTCCAGTTTTTCAGCCACCCGTTCGGAAATTTCAGCCTTTGCCATTCCACGCAGTTCAAGCCCGAAGCCGACATTTTCCGCAACCGTGCGCCAGGGCAGAAGGGCAAATTGCTGGAATACCATCGCCACCCGCTGCATGCGCAACTGGCGCAGATCGGTTGCATTGCACGAGGCCACATCAAGGCTTGAACCTGCATCATCATAAACCAGCACCGAACCGCGGCTAACCTCGTTCAGCCCGTTTACAGCGCGCAGAAGTGTTGATTTGCCGGAACCCGACAGCCCCATCAACACACATATTTCGCTCTTTTCCACCGTAATTGATGCATCTGCTGCACCCAGTACCGCACCGCATTTTTCCAGAATTTCGGCTCGCTCCAATCCCTGATCAAGCAACATTAATGCTTCTTTCTGCTGAGGTGGTGTGCCGAAAATGATATCAACATTTTTAAACTCGACAGCCGGCATTACTGATCCCCACCCCTGGAGCGCACTTTAAATACACGATCGAGCAGGATGGCGATGATGACTACCGCAAGCCCGGCCTCAAATCCCTTGGCCACATTAAATGTATTCAGCGCCCGCAATACAGGCACACCAAGGCCCGGTGCGCCGACAAGGGCTGCAATTACCACCATGGAAAGCGACAGCATGATGCATTGGGTAACGCCCGCCATAATGTTGGGCAATGCGTGAGGAAATTCGATCTTCCACAAAATCTGGCTTTTTGTGCCACCAAAGGCCTTGCCTGCCTCAATCAGTGAGGTTGGTACTCCCTTGATGCCCAATGTTGTCAGTCTGATTGGTGCTGGAATGGCAAAAATCACGGTTGAAATCAGCCCCGGCACAACGCCAAGGCCAAACATGATCAGGGTCGGGATCAGATAAACAAAGGTCGGCACGGTCTGCATCAGATCAAGCACCGGTCGTAACATCGCCGCAAGCCAGGGCCGGTGGGCCGCAGCAATGCCGATGGGAATGCCGATCACCACACAAAACACGGTGGCAAACAGAATTAATGTCAGGGTCTGGATGGTTTCGGTCCAATAGCCAAGATTAATCACCAGCAACAGCGAAAGCACGATCATCAGGGAAAGCTTCCACGAGCGGTGCAGCGCCCAGGCAAGGGCAGCGATGGCGACAACAACGAAAAGTGGCGGCAGCCAGAGCAGGCCGTCGCCAACAGAGTTGATCAGGGATTTCAGGCTGTCGGAAAAAGCATCAAACATATACTGAAACCGGTCCAGCATCGCATCGACACCGGATTTGATCCACCTGCCCAGTGGAAGTTTGTTATCGGTCAGCCATTGTTCCATCTTGCTAATTTCCAAAAGTCGATTCAATTCAACTAGTTACATATAACCAATTGAATTCGCTGGTTTTCTTGACATATTCATTAAGCTGCCTTATATTTAAGTTGGCAGGCATGCGCCGAATATCCCCGAGTTGCCCGCGCGGCAGCAGCATCCTTGGCGATGTGCATCAGGGGCCGGGGGCCTGTCATTTTTCGTTCAACGCTAATATAAATTCCTTTTGTTCGTCATTGAGGGGATTACGATTAATTGGAGGAATGAGGGTTAACCCGCAATTCAGGATCCGTCGATTATGACGAATGAAATTACCTCTCAATATACTTGCATACCTTGATTCAATTGAGCCGTACTGGTCTGGCTCAAGTGCACTACTGGTCGCACTTGTAAGGACATCCGCTATCTGCAGCCCTGCACGAACGGAATGATTTTCAACCCTGATAGCATCTGGATCAAGAAATTCCCAGTTTATCGAGCGCATAGGTTTCATGACTTCTTTTCCATCTCGCATCAGGCGAAGATATTCGCGCATAACCTGATAATCCGTCCCGCTTCTTCTGGAGAACGTTACCGACAACCGTCCTTGGCCATTGCCATCACGATTTGCCGCCTTTGCGCATGCATGTGTCACCCGCTCCAGCAAAAACCGAACAAGATAGTTGTAGAGATGCCCCTTTACCTTGAACACACTCATCTTGTTACTATCAAGGATCGTTTTCTTGTTTGATGCAACTACACACAAACCAATAGGCTTCTCTGCAAGCACCTTACACGCGGCAACTTTCTGGGAATGGTTCAGAAAGCGAAAATGCAAATCCCGACGCCGCTTGTTTGGATAAAGCCCCATTACTTCATCACGCCACAATGGCATAAACCGATCATTTTCACGAGATACAATCGCTGCCCCCAATGCCAGCCATTTTGATTGGCCAGTCGTGCCAGGATTTCTTAACTTGCCAAAGCCTTCGTCTCCAGCCTCGTCTATATATGCAACATATTCTGAAGACATTACTTATGGTTGAAGAAATAGCTCTGACGAGTCAAGATGAAATGGAATTAACTCCTCGCCCGGCGGCCTTCGCCGGGGTGGCGGCAAAGTCAGGCTATTCTCCGTTCATCCTCAAAGCCCCAAACTGGCCTTCACAGCGGCAAGGCCGTCTTTGCCGTCGATTGTTTTTACACCTGCAAGCCATGCGTCCAGAACGCCCGAGTTTTTCTTCAACCAAGCGGTTGCAGCCTTGTCCGGTTCTTCGCCATCATTGAGAATCGCGCCCATAATTTCGTTTTCCATGGCGAGGGTGAATTTCAGGTTTTTCAACAGCGCGCCGACGTTACCGCATTCGCTGGCATAGCCTTTGCGCACATTGGTGAAGACCTCGGCACCGCCAAGATTGGGGCCAAAATAATCATCGCCACCGGTCAGGTACGACATTTTGAAGTTGGCGTTCATCGGGTGCGGTTCCCAGCCGAGGAAAACCACCCAGCTGTTGCTGCGCTCGGCGCGGGCCACCTGGGTCAGCATGCCGGCTTCGCTCGATTCCACCACCTTGAAA
>QIIJ01000362.1 GCA_003232595.1 Aurantimonadaceae bacterium
ATAAATCCTCCCTGCCCGGATTTTACATGGCTTGCGGCACCAGCGGCAATCAATACAAAAACGCACCGGTTGCCGGTAAATTAATGGCAGCACTTGTGGATTTTTGCGAAAATGGCGGCGAGCACGACAAAAACCCGATGCCATTGCACCTGCCCCACATTAATCACACCATCAACACAGGTTTTTATTCCCGCAACCGTGAAATCAACAGGGAAAGCAGCTTTTCCGTTCTGGGGTAAATCAACTCCAAATGGTCAGCGGCCGGTCTTCGCCATAACAGCCAATGAAGGAGCCAATCGATACACGGGCCTTGTCTATGCCTGGTGTAACCGCGTGCAGCAGCCAGGTGCTCATCATGATCAGGTCTCCCGGTTCCGGGTGAATTGTGTGTACGGGTGGTTCGACGCTGCCATGGGGCAGACCTTCGGATTCGCGTACATGACGCCGCTCCTCGTTTGTTGCCTGGCGCAGCCACATTTGCAGATCGCCACCCTCCTCCGGCACCTGCAGGTAGATATTCATGCCAAATTGCTGGGTGATGCTTTGGGCTTCCGGTGCATCGGTTTCCTCATCCAGCTTGTCATAGTGGGCATGAAATTCAGCACCGCATTATTCCACCAAAACATTTTTGGCTGTTAAATTTTTGCAGGGCCACTCCACCGGGCCAGTATTCCTCCAACAGCAAGCGGGCGTGATCCATCGGCGAGATGTGCGGATAGAATATTTCGCGGGTTGCATGAATTGAGGCAATAGCCTCGGCGTGATAGGTGCGTTCTGCCACCTCGTCACCATGAGCATCGGCATAAGGTGTATAGAGCCGGGCGACATCGGCTACAAATTCCTTGTTGTAATAATCAAGGTCTGCATTATCAAGCACGCGTTTTGCGATCAGTTCACACAGTTCAACCGGGTAAAACCCCTTGACATGAATGGCCGAGATTTCACCTTTGGCAAGTTGCCGCAAAGAGCCTGTCGACAATTCACCGGCTATCCTTACTCTGTTTGCTTGCACGCTCTGTCTCCTGCGAAATTGGTCTGTTCAACTGGCGAAGGCTATCTATCTGCAAAATCGCCCTGTTTCAACCATCACAGTTCGTCGCCAACGGCATCAATCTCCAATCGGGCGATTGTTGCTTTTTCGTCCGGTATCGGATCAACCGCACCAAACCCGGATACGGCAATGCTTGCTGCTGCACATGCGTGTCTTGCAGCATATAACGGATCGCCGGATTTGATATATCGGGCAAGAAATGCCCCGGCAAAAGTATCACCTGCACCGGTTGAATCAACGGCATCGGCGGGAACTGCCGGAACATCAAAGCGCTCGCCGTCAAAGGCAAGCCGACAGCCTTCACTGCCAAGTTTCAGGGCAACAATCGACGGGCCAAGATCAAGATAATAGTCAATGATCGCGTCCCTGTCGGCAAGCCCGGTCAATTCGGTTGCATCGTCATAACTTGGCAGAGCAATATCTACGCTTTTCATGGCGTCATCGATATGAAATTGCGCCTCTTCCAGTGACCAGAGTTTCAGTCGCAAATTTGTGTCGAGTGAGATTTTTACACCGTTCGTCCGAGCGATGCTCATCGCCTCTTTGACACTGTCGCGGGCGGTTTTGGAAATGGCCAGCGATATGCCTGAAATATGGAGAATTCTTGCTCCGGCAATATAGTCAGAATCCAGACTGTCTGGAGTGATAAGACTTGCCGCTGATCCTGAACGGTAATAGGTGAAATTGCGCTGTTGCGGATCGGGATCAACAAAATATATGCCGGTTGGCGCGGTTTTGTTGAGCTCCACACGGCTCGTATCAACATTTTCCCGATGCCACAGCTCCAGCAGCGCCTGGCCAAACGGATCATCACCAACAGCCGAAATATAGCCGGTTGAACAACCCTGTCTTGCCGCAGCAATTGCTGTGTTTGACGTATCGCCGCCAAATCCCTGTTTATAACATTCAGGTCCGTCTGGCTTGTCCTGACGAACAAATTCCACCAGGGCTTCGCCCATGCAAAGCAGTTCAGGACGTTGACCAGAGTTCATTGGTTGTGCTTTCTGAGGATTGTTCTCTGGGGCTATCTGTGCGCAGGGTTAGCGGTTCGATCCGAGATTTGTAGACAGTGTTTTGGCTTTCTCCATGACCATTTTACTGACTTGTTCAACGCGATCCAGCGACAGGCGTATTGTCGGGCCGGAAATTGAAATTCCCGCAACCGCTTCACCATAGTAGTTAAATACAGGTGCCGCAATGCACCGCATGCCGATGTTTTTCTCCTCATCATCAAAAGCGTAACCCTGGGCCTTGATTTTTAACAATTCAGCCCACAGCCTGTCCTGATCTGCAATGGTATTGTCTGTAAAACATTCGAGCTTTTTTTGGGTGACGTATTTTTCTATTTTGCCTTCGTCCCCGTGGGCCAGCAAAGCCTTGCCGATACCGGAGGCATGCATCGGTGATTTTGCGCCCGGCGAAAAGAATGCCCGGATGTTTTCATGGCTTTCCACTTGCGAAAGAAACATCACTTCGCCGGATACTTCTGTCCCAAGATTGGCGGTCTCTCCAGTTTCTTCCATCAATTCACGCATCAGCGGACGTGCCCGTTCGACCACGCCGGTGCGTCGAAGAAACGCCGAACCGAGCCGAAAACTTGTGGGGCCAATAAACCACTCCTGACTTGCCGGGTCCATTTCAACCGCCTGCCTTGCCTCAAAGGTTGCAAGAACCCGGTAGATTGTCGCCGGCGACTGATCCAGTTTTTCGGCAATTTCAGTGAGTGTCATGCCGCTGCGTTCAGCAAGACAATTCAAAACATCCAATGCGCGATCAAGCGCCTGAATTCTGTTTTGAGCAGAGTTGTCATAGAAGCTTTTCGGCCTGCCACGCAGGCGTTTTTGTGAACTCATCAAACCGATATCCTGTTCCCTTTTCAAAATATAAAAAAGTACGCCTATTTTTGAAAAATTCTAAGTCGTTATATTTTAAGCAGTTATTCCAAAAAATCAATAAATGAAAAACTTTTTTAAAAAAATTGAAATGCATCTGCAATCCTGGCTACAGTTGACGAAACATCAAGAGGGTGATCAAATTGAGCTTTCAAAATCCAGTATTCATTCCCGGGCCAACCAATATGCCCGAAGAACTACGCCGCGCGTGCGATATGCCTACCCTTGATCATCGCTCTTCATCATTTGGCGAAATATTACACCCTGCCCTGGCTGGCGTGAAAAAAATTCTCAAATCCAATACGGCTGAAATATTTGTATTCCCGTCAACGGGGACGGGCGGGTGGGAAACCGCTATCACCAACACCCTGTCTCGGGGCAACAGGGTGTTGGCCGCTCGAAACGGCATGTTCAGCCATCGCTGGATTGATATGTGCGAGCGTCACGGGTTGAGACTGGACGTGGTCGAGGCTCCCTGGGGTGCCGGCCTGCCGGTGGATCGCTACGAAGAAATTCTGAAAGCGGACAAAGGGCACGAAATCAAGGTTGTTCTGGCCACACACAATGAAACGGCAACAGGCGTTAAGTCTGATATTGCCGGAGTGCGCCGCGCGCTGGACGCGGCATCGCATCCGGCCCTGCTTTTTGTCGATGGCGTCAGTTCCATTGCTTCCATGGATTTCCGCATGGATGAGTGGGGTGTTGATGTTGCCGTTACCGGGTCGCAAAAGGGCTTTATGCTGCCTGCCGGTCTGGCAATTATCGGTTTTAGCCCAAAGGCAATGGCGGCTCTTGAGACTGCAACCCTGCCGCGCACGTACTTTGATGTCAGAGACATGGCGGCAAG
>QIIJ01000045.1 GCA_003232595.1 Aurantimonadaceae bacterium
CTCGATATTGAATCTTCCCGTAAGGCGGCCCGTTTTGTACGCTTTTGCGATGCTTTTTCGATACCCGTGCTCACCCTCGTGGACGTGCCGGGCTTCTTGCCGGGCACTTCTCAGGAATTTGGCGGCGTCATCAAGCACGGGGCAAAACTACTTTTTGCCTATGGCGAGGCAACGGTGCCAAAGGTCACGCTGATCACTCGTAAAGCCTATGGCGGTGCCTATGATGTGATGGCTTCGAAACATCTGCGTGGCGATGTTAACTATGCCTGGCCAACTGCGGAAATTGCAGTCATGGGGGCAAAAGGAGCCACCGAAATTATCTATCGATCGGAACTGAACGATTCCGAAAAAATCGCCAAACGCACAAAGGACTACGAAGACCGTTTTGCCAACCCATTTGTGGCAGCAGAAAAAGGCTTTATAGACGACGTCATTATGCCCCATGCAACCCGGAAAAGAATTTGTCGCGCCTTTGCCATGTTGCGCGGCAAGAAACTGGAAAACCCGTGGAAGAAACACGACAATATACCGTTGTGAAGGGCAATCGTAATGCATAAGCACCGCAAATTTCCTTCTGGCCTTTCCGGCACCACATATCATTTTACTTTGCGCCGGGCGGGGAAAACCATCACACCTTTGGTTTCCCGCGAACGTTTTCGCGACCGCAAAGACGCCGATTGCAGGGCAGACAGGTATTTTCTGGCAGCCCTTTGGCAGCAATTTGGTAACGAGCCGTTTGAACGCGGCAATCTTGATGCCACCCGATTAAGTTTTTTGTTCGGGCGCGAAGTGATTGCCGCCAAAGATTCGTTTGATCCTCAGTCCTATGAGGCCTTGCTCAAGATCAACCTTAAAATAGCTCAGAATTCTTTTCCGGAGGTGTTTCAATGACCCTGTGGAAAGGCCAGGAGTTTTCAGTAAACCATATCGATGGTTCAGGTTTTGAGGCCCAGGGACTACGGGCTTTTTTCGAATACCGTGATCTTGGCATAAACAGCGCCACCAAAGGCAGGTTCGGTGCCCACATAATTCGTGCGGTGCCCGGAATGAAATCGGAAGCACAATGGCATGTGCATGATCTTGATTTTCAGATGATCTACATAACCTGCGGCTGGGTAGTCTTCGAGTATGAAGATCAGGGGACCATAACGATGCGCAAAGGTTCATGCGCACTCCAACCGCCGGGTATCGCTCACCGGGAGCTAAGTCATTCCGATGATTTGGAACTGATCGAGATAATTTCACCTGCTGAATTTGAAACCAAGCCAGTGAATGCTCCCCAATGATGAAAAAAACCGTTACAGACAAAGACCGCGATGCTATTAAAAAGCAACACTGGGATTGGCTGCAATTTATCGCCCTTTGCGCGCTAGCGGGCATAACCGCTGGTGTCGTTACTGCTGTTATCATTATCCAATATGATATCAACCATCTGGGCACTCTGTTGGCACGCTCGCACAATCGGGCAGGATATACTTTCTTGTTGACCGCAGGTTTTGCCTCCACCTTTGGCATGGTTGCCACGGGCGCAGGTGTTATGATCCGTTCACACCTGCAAAATTGACCAGGGGCAAATACTGAATGTTTAACAAAATCCTCATTGCCAACCGTGGTGAAATCGCCTGCCGGGTGATCAAGTCTGCCCGCAAGATGGGCATTACCACTGTGGCGGTTTATTCCGATGCCGACAAAAATGCACTTCATGTGAAAATGGCCGATGAAGCCGTCCACATTGGTGCGCCTCCAGCAAGTGAATCCTATATTCGCATGGACAAAATTATTGATGCCGTAAAACAGTCCGGCGCTGAGGCTGTGCACCCGGGTTACGGCTTTCTTTCAGAAAACCCGCTTTTCCCAGTTGAACTTGAAAAGATTGGTGTTGCCTTTATCGGCCCTCCGGTTGGTGCGATTGAAGCAATGGGCGACAAGATCACGTCCAAAAAGCTGGCGATAAAAGCCGGGGTTTCCACAGTTCCCGGACATATGGACCTTGTTGAGGACGCCAATGAGGCGGTCAAAATTGCCAATCAAATCGGCTATCCGGTAATGATCAAAGCCTCTGCCGGCGGTGGTGGCAAGGGCATGCGCATTGCCTGGAATGACGATGAAGCCCACCAAGGTTTCCAGTCCTCCAAAAACGAAGCGGCCAGTTCTTTTGGCGACGACCGCATATTCATCGAAAAGTTTATCACCCAGCCGCGTCATATTGAAATCCAGGTACTTGGCGACAAGCATGGCAAAATCATCTATCTCGGCGAACGCGAATGTTCCATTCAGCGCCGCAACCAGAAAGTCATTGAAGAGGCCCCCTCCTCCTTTCTGGACGAGAAAACCCGCAAAGCCATGGGCGAACAATCCGTCGCCCTTGCCGCGGCGGTTGATTATTGCTCGGCCGGCACAGTGGAATTTATCGTTGATGGCGAGAAGAATTTCTATTTCCTCGAAATGAATACCAGATTGCAAGTTGAACACCCGGTAACCGAACTAATTACCGGCATCGATCTTGTCGAACAGATGATCCGTATCGCCAATGGTGAAAAGCTTGCGATCAATCAGAATGATGTAAAGCTTAAAGGCTGGGCAATTGAATCGCGCCTTTACGCCGAAGATCCCTACCGCAATTTTCTGCCCTCAATCGGACGCCTTACCCGGTATCGCCCGCCGAAGCAGGGAGATACCAAAGACGCAACGATAGTCCGCAATGACACCGGCGTCTATGAAGGTGGCGAAATCTCCATGTTCTACGACCCGATGATCGCCAAACTGTGCACCTGGGGTAAAGACCGCATGACCGCCATTGCCGCCATGGGCCAGGCTCTGGACCGGTTTGAGCTTGAAGGCATCGGCCATAACCTGCCTTTTCTTTCCGCCGTCATGAACCACCAGCGCTTCCTGTCTGGCAACATCACCACTGCCTTTATCGAAGAAGAGTATCCTGATGGCTTTTCCGGTGTTGCGCTGGATGACAGTGACCGCAGAAAACTTGCAGCCCTTGCAGCCGTACTCAACATGATAGCACAGCTGCGCCGAACGCGGATATCCGGTGCACTGACCAACCATAAAAGACGGGTCGGCAAACACTGGGTCGTTTCCCTTGACGGCGAACAGTTTGCCATCAAGCTGAAAGCCCGCAATGAAGGTGCCACCATCCGCTTTGGCGACAACCAAAAGCTCAAGGTGTTGACAGACTGGCGTCCAGGCGCACCCCTTTGCATCGCCACCATAGACGGCACCGAAATCGCCGTGAAAGTCACCCCCAGCGACGCCGGATACCGCCTGCG
>QIIJ01000627.1 GCA_003232595.1 Aurantimonadaceae bacterium
ATAATCACGCTCCAGATTTCGAATTCTGGTGCTCAATTCGCTAAACCGCTCCTTCTCGCCAAGCTGAGCTGATGCATTCAGTTGTTCAATATTGCGGGCAATCACATCAAAACGCTTGAGCAGATCACCTTCCTGTTCGTCTGGCTGATTGAGCAATACAAAAATTTCTGCAATCGCCCGGGTGAGCAATTGCTGTTTATAGCCAAGATAGAGCAGGCAAAACACCAGGAAACCGGTGGCCAGCGCCACTCCAACTCCCGCCATATTGTAAGCCACAAATCCGATAGAGACCGCAATCACTGCAATGCAGGCGGTAATAAATCTCCTCAGGAAAACGGAATTGAGAGAGGAATTTTGAAACATGGTTTCCAGGCAGAATTTCAAGTGGCGCAGAACTGTTGTGAATGCAATTCTGCTGCTTCATCAACCCCGCAGATTGTCAATTATCAACAATAAACAGTATTGAGGGGATTTACCACGGTTAACCCGTATTGACGTTAATGGCCACCTTCTGGACAAATTCGGTCGGGTGATGCAGATGATACGCAAATTTGTGTTCAGTCCATCCCTGACGGGCTGGCTCAAAACTGTCCCGCACTGTTGACGAGGTATTATGGCAGCATCCAGCTCCAGATTTATTGTAGTTGATCCTAAAGACCGGGTTCCGGCCCACCTGCATGGGGCGGTTATTGCGATTGGAAATTTTGATGGCATTCACCGCGGCCACCAGTCGGTATTGGCCTTGGCCAGAGATATAGCCAAATCCGAAAACCGTCCGGCACTTGTGATGACGTTTGAACCGCATCCGCGAAGCTTTTTTAAGCCCGAGACACCGGTTTTTCGTTTGACACCGCCATCCCTGAAGGCCAAAATTGTTGAGCAACTCGGATTTGACGGCATTATCGTCGTGCCTTTCAACCGACAACTGGCAACAACAAGTGCTGAAGATTTTGTTTCGCAAATCCTGCTTGATAAGCTGAAATCCGGTCATGTGGTGACGGGTTATAATTTCCATTTTGGTGCCAGGCGCGCAGGTACTCCGGCGTTTTTGCAGCAGGCCGGACAAAAGCACGGTTTTGGGGTCACAACGGTCCCCTCTTTCAACGATGAGGATGCAGAACCGGTTTCCTCAAGTCGGGTAAGGGCGGCACTGGAAAATAGTGCGGCCAGTGAAGCCGCCGGATTGCTCGGCTACCGCTGGATGGTCGAGGGCATTGTGCGGGAGGGTAAAAAACTTGGCCGCACACTCGGTTTTCCCACCGCCAATCTGGAGATGCCGGAAGCAAACCGCCTCGCCAATGGCATTTATGCGGTAAGGTTGCGCCGGGCATCCGGTATAATTCATGATGGTGTCGCTTCATTTGGCCGCCGACCAACATTCGACAACGGTGCTGAATTACTGGAAACATTTGTCTTTGATTTTGATCATGACCTTTATAACGAGGAAGTCACAGTTTCACTGTTCGGCTATTTGCGTAGCGAAGAAAAATTTGACACGGTTGATGATCTCATTGAGCAAATGAAGCGGGATGAAGCAGAAGCGCGCGTTCTACTGCAGGGTGCTAAACCTCTGACGAGGCTTGATGAAAAACTGAATTTTTGAGGCGGTCATGAACCATTCTCTTCCCGCAAATATCCTGATAACCGGCGGCACCGATGGCATTGGATTGCGGCTGGCAAGGCTCTATAGCGCTGAAGGATGCAATGTCGTGGTTACCGGGCGCCGCGACGAAAATGAGGTTGGCGTCATAATCGGAGATGAAATCAAATATATCAGGGCCGATCAGAGCCTGCCCGAAAAGGCGGCAACTGCAATAGTTGACGGTCTTGCCTCCCTGGGCTGGCAGCACTGCGATGTGGCCATTCTCAATGCCGGTTGCGGAAAAATTGGCAACCCGTTGGAGGAAACGGGCGAACATTTGCGTTTGATGATCGATGTCAATCTTGCTGCCTCAATTCTTGTTGCACACACATTGGCCCCGCTGCTTCTTGCGCCAGAGCCGGAAAATGGCAAGTTGATCATCATTGGATCAACGTCATATCGGGGTGCCAAAAACTTTGCCTCCTATGCGGCTGTAAAGGCCGGATTGCACGGTTTTGCCCGTTCTTTGCGCGAGGAATGGCGGGGGCGGATTGATGTAAAAATCATTCACCCCGGCCCGACGGCTACTGATATGCATGCAAAAGCCGGATTTGATCCAGGTTGGATGAGAAAGTTGTTTCTCCGACCTGACGCAATGGCGCGCTTGATAAAGCGGCAGGTGGAAAAACCACACTCGCCAGTGTCAATCGGCCTGCTGGCAAAGGCAAGGGATGCTTTGTCGTCGCCAAAGCTAGCGCCAAAAGGTTCGACCGAATGAGGGTATTGCTGACAGGGGCTGTTGAAGGGCTTGGCCGCGCGCTTGTGGATGAACTGCAACGCTATGGTGATCACATCACCTGCCTTGACAAAAATCAGTCAGGGCTTGATGTTTTGGTTCAAAAATGCCCCGATCAGACCACCGCTATTACCATTGATCTGGCCGAGCGGGCAGAGCTTGACGCGGTTCTTGTCAATTTGCATGATGTTGAGCCGTTCAGCCTTGTCATCCTCAATGCGGGCATAAGCGCCACCGGCAATTTTGAAGATATTCCCGCTTCTGCCTATCGTTCATTATTACGCATCAATGTGGAGGCACCGATGATTATGGCCTCGCAGATGATGGCGTTGGGTCTGGTCAGAAAGGGCGGCACGATTGTCTTTGTATCGTCGCTCTCCCATGCGACGGGTTATCCCGGTGCCAGTGTTTATTGCGCTTCCAAGGATGCCATTGCTGTCTATGCAAAATCCATCCGTCCGGCATGTGCAAAAAACGGTGTCAATGTGCTGACAGTATTTCCGGGTCCGGTGCGTACTGCCCATGCCGAACGCCATGCCCCGAAGGGTGCAAAAGCCGCAAAACGCATGACGCCGGAGAAGCTGGCAAAACAAATCCTCGCAGCGGTCGAAAAACGGTCCAGAACGCTCTATCCCGGTGCGACCGCATGGTTCACGCGAATTGCCGGAAAGCTGATGCCTGCCGCCATGGGCCGATTGATGCGCAAAATTATTTTCAAAAAACTTGATGACAGGCGATATTAAACCAATAAACAGCACTCTTTGTCTTTATTCATTAACCATACGCTGTTAAAAGAAAATCATGTTTGACAAAGCGCCCATGGTTGCGCCGGTGATACGGCGAATTATTGGCCCGATCTTCATTTGACGCGGGTCGCCCGCGCATGAAGGTTGGGTGAT
>QIIJ01000455.1 GCA_003232595.1 Aurantimonadaceae bacterium
GCGATCTGAAACCAATTATTAACCATTGCAATCATAAATGTCGCCCTATGCAAGTGATGCCAATTTCTCGATCAGGAAAACCCGGCCTTCGGGCGCAGTCATGGAAACCCATGCCTGTATATATTGCGCTATGTGCGATTTATTTTTCGATCATGACCGGGTTCTATATTTTCGATCCCTTTGGCTTTGAAAAACCCGGTCGCGATACATGGCATCATCTTGCTGTTGTTCGTGAACTTATTGCAGCCCCCTTTAATCCGTCCAATCCGCATATACCAACGGACGAACCATCGCGATATTTTACCCCGATAACGGTGTTGGCCGCCCTGATCGGAAAAACATTCGGCCTTTCCCCATTGGCAGTTTTCAGCCTGATGGGCGTGACCACAGTTGTCGCATTTTGTGCTAGTTGCTGGTATTTTGCGCGGCTTTATTTCATGTCGCCATGGGCACCGGCAATTTTGTTATCAACATTCCTGTTCGCATGGGGCGACCAACTCGGTCACGTTGGTTTTCATACCTATGCAGTGTTTACCAGCAGCGCAGGCTATCCTGCCATACAAGCACTGGTTCTAGGGATAATAGTCTGGACTATGTGTCTGGCGGCATTGGACAGCGATCAAAATTCCAAGCGCAATATTATTTTGCTCATAATATTGACAGCCGTAACCATCATTACCCATCAATTCAGCGCCTTCATTATGCTCGCCGGCGCGGGCAGTTTCATCCTGTTCCATAAAAAGGCAACATTGCGCAAACAAGCGGCCCTTCTCGGCGCGCTCGTTTGCGGCGGATTGCTCTCGCTCACTTGGCCATATTATAACCCGCTGGAAGTAATATTGTCGGCTTCCGATCCTCGCTGGCAGTCTCCTATCGGGATATTGGACGAAATATTGTATCTTCTCATTCTGGCAATACCGGCGTTATTTGGTTGTTTCGGATTCAGGGCGGGCGTTGACAAGCGAATACGCTGGGAAATAGCAGTGCCCGCAGTGTTTTTCATCCTGAGCTATTTGGCTCTTTTCGCCGGAAATGCCGCGATAGCACACCGTTTTGTACCAGCAGCCATATTATATCTTCATCTCGGTCTGACCTGGGCCTTTCTGTCGGCCAAATTTTTCAAAACTGCTAGCGCAACTGCCCGATATTCTGTGACTGCAATTGTGTTATTTTTCATGGTGTCAGGCATATATTCTGCTTCAACACATCGCCTGAAGGAAATTGAAAGCCGGCAACTCAATGGCCGAATGCTCGCCTCGGTTGCGGAAATGGAAAGCCATTTACCGATTGGCGCGATTTCCTTTGCTACCATAAATTCGGTATTTCCCTTGCAATCAACCGGCAGAAGGGTGGTGTCGATCCCCCGTCCTGAACCAGTAGCGCCAAGCCTGCCCGCGCGGCAAGCGGCCACAGATATGTTCTTTGCCCAAGATACCGACACCGCAGAACGTCGCAGGTTGATAGAGCGACCCATATCGCATTTGCGCCGCAAGATATCAGTAAGAAAACGGCAAATGAACTCAGATCATTCGGACCATCGCGAACATTCACGCGCGGAATTCAAATCATCACCGTAACGCCGCCGGAGATGGAACGATGACCCGCTTTTTGTGGATACTTCTGATTCTGATTCTTTACCCGCTGGCCGTTGGCGCCGGACAGATATTGTTCAAACTGGCGGCGCAGCGACTGCGCCCCGGCGCGCCTATCTGGGTGCAGGCCACCGAACCAATGTTGCTCGCCGCGTTCGCCCTTTATGGTGCTCTGGCAATTGTCTGGATACTTATCGTGCGCGAACTTCCGCTCAGTGCGGCTTACCCTTTCGTCGCCCTGTCATTTGTAGTCACGCCATTTTTTGCATGGCTCTTGCTGGGTGAAAAACTGAATCCGGCTTATTTGATAGGCATTGCCTTCATTTGCACTGGTGTCATCATAACGCAAAGGGCTGTCCATGCTATATGACCCGATAAACCTCCAAAAAGACGTCTGGATCATAATCCCCGCCTATAACGAGGGCGCAGTGATCGGGAATGTCATCAGCCAGGTGGGAGAGATGTTCCCCAATATTCTGGTGATTGATGATGCATCAACCGATCAAACCTTCACAATCGCGTCAGATGCCGGTGCCTTGGTATTACGCCATCCAATTAACCTCGGTCAGGGCGCGGCTTTGCAGACGGGCATAAACTACGCCCTGTCGCAGGGTGCCAAAAATATCGTTACCTTTGATGCCGATGGACAGCATCACATAGAGGATGTTCCCGTGATGCTTGACCGGCTCGCCGACAGCGGTGCTGATCTGGCATTGGGTAGCCGCTTCTTAGGTGAAACTATCGGAATGAGCCAGTCGCGACGCGTTCTCCTGCGGGCGGCAACTTTGTTCACCCGTTTGACAACAGGCCTCAAGCTTACCGATTGCCACAATGGGCTGCGCGTCTTCACGGCAAGGGCCGCCAGCCAATTATGCCTACGGCAGAACCGCATGGCGCACGCGTCGGAAATACTGGCAGGAATCCGTAAGCATCGTCTGCGCTTCATTGAGGTGCCTGTGACGATCTCCTATACTGATTATTCAAAGGAAAAGGGGCAAACATTTGGCGACGCATTTGTCATTTTCCGCGATCTGATAGCGGCGCGACTCCAGCGATGATTGCTCAAATAATCCTTTCATTGGGTCTGTCTGGTTGTCTGTTTTATGTCATCAGCCTAGGCCGGACCTTGCCTGTTGTTCGGCTGGGTTTGCTTGCGGTGGTGCTGGCTGGCTATGTGTTTATCTGGTTCCCGCAAATTACCAATGAATTTGCTGCCTTGGTCGGTATTGGCCGCGGCGCCGACCTGGTGATGTACCTGTGGATATTGCTCAGCTTGTTCCTGATCCTGAAACTCCACATAAAATTGCGGGAGCAGACAGAAACGCTGACAAAACTGGCCCGCCACCTGACCTTGTTAGAAGGGGTCAAAAAAGGACATTCTGGTGACCGCAAAGGAAGATAGTTCTCACAATCAAGACGGTGAAAATGAGGACAAAGGCAGAAACAGCCTAGTTATTACGATATTAGCCAGCATGGCGATCATCTCCGCTTCCCTTGTAAATTTTCTAAACTCAAATGACTACCCCCTGTTCAGACAGGAAATTGTTTTGGTGGGTTTCGGTATATTTTTACTGACGATCATCGTTGGTTTTTTGCACCGCAGCCAGCGGTATTTGGGCAAGGGATTGCTCGAGGGATTTTTGATCCTGATCGTCTTGAACCAAAACGACATGGGTCTTTTGTGGGCCAGCATTGCCGCTCTGCTTGTTGCGGCATTTGTTTTTTTTAGGGCTCGCTCAGCCTTGCCTGTTTTGGGAGTGCTGGCGACATTCACTCTGGTGGCCGGTTTGGTAGGCATAGGAGGGGCAACGGATAGCCATTCCAGAAACTTGTCCGCCGCAAATAGCAGCACAAGCAAAAAGCCGTCCAGTAATTCCACGCTGGTCCATGTAATTCTTGATGAACATGCTGGCATAGAAGGACTGCCCGCTGACAATCCCGGTTCATCGGCAATGAAAAAGCGACTGCAACAATTCTACCTGTCACGCGGCTTCAGACTGTACGGGCGCGCCTATAGCGAATATTTTCGTACGGCGAACTCCATCCCGCAGATCATGAACTTTGGAGAAACCCAACCTGTGAATGACAATCCCCGCATGGGGGTAAAAATCGAGAAAAACGCTTATTTTGATGCGCTGGAAGATTCTGGATATGCCCTCCATATCAACCAATCAAAATATCTCGATTTCTGTAGCAGCAATCCGGTCGAGAGTTGTTTCCAATATGAATATGCCGGGTTGGAACCGATTGCGAACCTTACCTCTTTGTCCACCGCTGATCGAGCCAAATTGATTGCGCTGCGTTTTTCCCTTTTATCGGACGCAACCAAAGCACTTGGGGAAGCCTATCTTATCGGCAGGGCAATATTAAAACGATGGGACATACAAATATCTGATCTTGGTCTGCCGACTCAGGGATTGGTCAGCACGGTGAATGCGCTGCCAGCGTTCGATCAGTTGATCCTTGATCTGAAACAGGCTGAACCGGGGGAAGCGTATATTAGCCATATGTTGCTGCCGCATTATCCCTACGCAACGAATAGAAAATGCGAAGTCAACTCATTAGAAAACTGGCACTATCGATTATCGGAACAATCATTGAGAGATCGCGAGAATGCCTATTTTGATCAACTTGACTGTTCGATGATGAAGATAGATGCCGTCCTCTCTGCGCTATCGGTATCACCTGCCAGCGAGGACTTTATACTAATCATACACGGCGATCACGGATCACGTATTAACAAAGTGGAACCAACTACCGAAAATATCGGAAAATTCGACAACCAGGACCTCATTGCGGGTTTCTCCACCATATTGGCCGTTCGTGCCAACGGAATTGATGGCGGTTACGAAGAAAACCCGGTCGCTGTGTCGCAAATTATTTCTGCACTTAGCAAGTCCAAGTTCAAGACTGTGCCATCAGCAACAGAATATCGGCAACCGCCGGTTATTTTGGATGATCGGAACTGGACCCCCCGGACCGAAGTTCCAATGCCGAAAAAATGGTAAATGGATTCGTTACCTTTGGACTAATTTCAACTTTTTATTAACCAATGGCATCTAACTCTTAACGCCTCAAAGCAGCAATCGCTTTGGCATATAACGGAGTTTGGTGATGAATAAATATATTGCTCGGGGCGGTTTGCTCGGTGTCTATCTCTCAATAAGCTCGCCAGCTTTTGCCTATCTTGATGGTGCAACCGGCAGCATGATCCTGCAAGTCGCC
>QIIJ01000549.1 GCA_003232595.1 Aurantimonadaceae bacterium
GCTGAATTGAAGGTTCGAAAAGCCCAGACATCAACCGACAACGCAACAACGACCATAACAATTCCAACAGGCCAGATTGCACTGGACAGATTGCTGATCCAGTCAAGCGGGAAAACCCTGTTTACAAGCCACGCCATGACAATTGAGCCGATTGTGATGATTGGTGGCCAGGGGATGGTGTTGGGTTTTTCGGTGTATTTAGACATGGCGTATCCTGATTTTGGTTGATGATACGAACTGGCGCAATCTGCATGGTTTTAATGATTGATGTCAATAACATCGCTGCGTCGGATTGTTGCATCCGCCTGCATCCAGTGTGATAAGGTGGCTGCCAAATTACACACCCTCGAAAGCTTCCCCCATGATTCCCAATGATGTGCCGCAACTGAACTTTGATCTTGGTGACAATGCCGATATGCTGCGCGACAGCGTGCGCGCATTTTCCCAGGACCGGATTGCGCCGATTGCAGAAAAAATTGACCGCGAAGACTGGTTTCCAATTGAACTGTGGCCCGAGATGGGAGCGCTCGGCCTGCATGGTATTACGGTTGATGAGGAATGGGGCGGAGCCGGAATGGGCTATCTCGAACATTGCATCGCGATGGAAGAGGTTTCAAGGGCATCGGCTTCGGTCGGACTTTCATACGGAGCCCACTCCAATCTTTGCATCAATCAGCTAAACCGCTGGGGCAATGGTGACCAGAAAAGCCGTTATTTGCCCAAGCTGATATCCGGCGAACATCTGGGTGCATTGGCTATGAGCGAACCTGAGGCCGGCTCTGATGTGGTTTCAATGAAACTAAAGGCCGACAAGCGTGGTGACAAATACATTCTCAACGGTACCAAATTCTGGATTACCAACGCCCCTCAGGCCAACACGCTGATTGTTTATGCCAAGACGGATATGGATGCCGGGTCAAAAGGGATTACGGCCTTTCTGGTTGAAAATGATTTTCCGGGGTTTTCTGTGGCCCAAAAGCTCGACAAACTCGGCATGCGCGGGTCGGAAACGGGAGAGCTTGTATTCGACAATTGTGAGGTGCCCGAAGAAAACATCCTGGGCACACTGAATGAAGGTGTCAAAGTGTTGATGTCGGGGCTGGACTATGAACGAACCGTGCTTGCCGCCGGTCCGCTCGGTATCATGCAGGCCTGTATGGATATCGTCATGCCCTATATTCACGACCGCAAGCAGTTCGGCCAGCCGATTGGCACTTTCCAGCTTGTGCAGGGCAAAGTAGCCGATATGTATGTCACGATGAATGCCTGCAAAGCCTATGTTTATGCGGTGGCTGCCGCCTGCGACCGTGGTGAGACGACAAGACAGGATGCAGCGGGTGCTATTCTTTACGCAGGCGAAAAGGCCACTTTGCTGGCGCTTGATGCAATCCAGTTACTCGGTGGTAACGGTTATATCAACGAATATCCCACGGGCCGCCTGCTGCGTGATGCCAAACTGTACGAAATCGGCGCTGGAACCAGCGAAATTAGACGCATGCTGATCGGTCGGGAATTGTTTGAAAAAAGCGGTTGAATTTGCCGACAACGCTAATCCTGCCTGATCCTCTCCGGTAACATGCCTTCAGGGGCAAAGCGCAATACGAGGGTTATTGTCAGCCCGATCACAAATACCCGCATTTGCAGGGCGCGGCTGTCCAGATCGTCGGGGGCAATCCAGCCGAACCAGACTTTACCGTAGTCACGCACCAGATCAAACAGCCACAGCGCCATTGGTTCCGACATCACCCAGATGATATAGACCAGAATGGCACCAATGATGGCCCCGCGATTGTTGCCCGTGCCGCCAAGAATGACCATCACCCATATCAGGAATGTGTGATTGAGATCGATAAAGCCTGAAGGATCAAACAGGCCGGTAAAAGTGATCAGCATCGCTCCGCCAATACCCATGATGACCGAGCCCAGTATAAAGATCTCCAGACGGCGTTTGTTGACATCCTTGCCCATGGATGAGGCCGCCGGTTCATTGTCACGAATGGCCCGCATCATCCGGCCCCAGGGGGCGTGATAAGCGCGTTCGAGCAGCAGATAAATGATCAGTACCAGAAATGCGATTAACGCCAGATAGATTGAGCGTGCTTCGGTGAAATTGCCATCAACCGGTTTTGGTACCGGCCAGGGCAGGGGGGAAACAGTCAGCGTGCCATTGGTCAGCCAGTCGGCATTTTTCAGGAAAGTCTTGATAATCTGGGCAATTCCAAGTGTCGCAATCGCCAGATAATCAGTGCGCAGACCAAGGCATATTTTACCGACAAACCAGGCTATCAGGCCTGCAACAATTCCGGCAAATGTCCAGCCGACAAATACCGGCAGGCCAAAGCCGCCAATAAATCCTGCCTCATCTTCAATTGCCTTTGCCGCAGGTTCGATGCCGGTTGTAACGAGCAGATAGGTTGTTGCGACAACGATGACTATTAATAATGTGCGCAGCCACTGTGGCAGGGAAGGCATCTTTTTTAGGGCGAGAATTATTCCGACACCAATCACCAGCGTCACAATCGGCCGTACCAGCAGGCCGGGCCCTGACCCGTTCCAGAAAGCATCATTAACCGGGAAAGAGACCAACATGGTCATAAATGCACCGGCGGCGATGAAGCCCATAATGCCGATATTAAACAGACCGGCATAACCCCACTGGATATTCAGCCCAAGCGCAATCACCGCGTAACAGGCCGCTTCCACCAGCATGCGGGAGGTATAGGCAGAGCCTTGCGAAAAAAGAATGAAAACAATCACCATTGCCAGCCCGAACCCCAAAAGGAGATCGCGCGCATATTTGTGCAGGATTGACTGATCCATCACAAAACCCTCCCCTTGAATATTCCCGTCGGCCGGTAGATCAGCACAACTATGAGAATAAGGAATGGAACGGCAAGTTTATACTCGGTCGGTACAAAGGCGATTTTTGTCGGTAATTCAAACCAGTCGGGAAAACTGTCCTGAAATGGTCGCAACAACACCGCCCAGTTGAATACCGAAAGTGTTTCAGAAAACCCAATCAACATGCCCCCGGCCACCGCCCCGTAGGGCTGGCCGATACCGCCGACAATGACGGCTGCAAATATCGGCAGCAGCAGATTAAACGAAAGGTCAGGTTTTAACACCACATCAAGCGACAACATGGTTCCGGCAGCCGCTGCCAGTGTGCCGCCAATAATCCAGGTGGCCCATACAACATGCTCGGTTTTAATACCCGATATGCGGGCAAGGTCAGGATTATCCGAAACCGCCCGCATGGCTTTGCCCAGTCGCG
>QIIJ01000107.1 GCA_003232595.1 Aurantimonadaceae bacterium
TGATATTCCAGCAAACCAGCCCGGATCGAAAGTTCCATGAAAAGAATTTTCCGGCGCCGCGAGATGTGTATTATCACGAATATCGCTACAAGGATGGTGACAGCATTCAACCAATCAATGGCAAGATGGAAGTTGTGGGGTACTATGTACGGGCCTATGGTCAGCAAAGGGCTCAAGAGCACAAGGACAGGGAGGTTTAGATGAGTAAAATTGTCATAACCGGCGCTGGTGGTTTTATCGGTCGCCATCTCGTTGCAAAATTAAAGTCACATGGCCACGAAATTCTGTGCCTGGGGCGAAGCACAGGCTCATTAAAACGTATTAAAGGGCGGGCGAAAAAACACGTTACCGACTATAGCGCAGATAGTCTGGCTGGAATTATGGATGGCTATGAGATTATGGTCCACCTGGCCGGTCGGCGGTTAACACGGGAAGATGACCCGGAATTCGTGGCCCCTTTCGTATGTGGTGCCATGGAAATGCTGGATAATCTATTGCGCGCAGCCAAAGAGAGTGGCTTGAGGCGTGTCATTACAACATCATCCATAGGCGTGTATTCTCTGGCCAATACGAATGGCTATGATGAGGATGAGTTGCCAAAACCGGCAACACCCTATGGATTGATGAAGCTGTTGTGCGAACAGGCGGCGGATTTTTGGGGGCTGCGCAACGGTGTTTCAGTCGCCCATGTGCGGCTGGCCCAATGTTATGGCTATGGAGAAAAAGACAGCGGGGCACTGATGCGATTTGTCTCCCATGCCCGGCGCAGAAAGCAGCTAAAAGTATCGAATGGCGGAATTTATCAAATTGATCAGGTTTATGTTGTCGATGCGGTGCGCGCCTTCGAAATATTGATCAATTCAGATATCGAAGGTCCATTCAACATTGGTTCCGGCGTTGGTTATAGTGTACTTGAAATCGCACAAACGGCCAATTCTGTTTTTGACAATAATGACAGACTGGAAGTTGAACCCGCCACGACCAGCACAGCAGAAGAACCGCAAAGACACATGAATATCAGCAAGGCGCAACTGGAGCTGGACTGGAAACCACACTATGATTTACACGATGGTTTTGTTTCAATGAAAAACGAGATGCAGAACGAAAAACCCAGACGCCGCTAATCCTGATCTCAGGATATTACACGTCTGGCCAACTCGCTTACCTTGGGATCTCCATCCGTAAGATAAGTATCAATATCCTCCTGAAACCACCAGGACGGATAAACTTCGAGGTTGGTGATCTGACGTGCATGATAGCGATAGTCCACGCTGACTTTTTCACCATTCATATAGTAGATCCAGCAAGCCGAGCGTTCTTTCAAATCACTTGCCACACTCGCTTCCTTTTCAAATCTGATCAATTGCCGGTAATGCTGCTTGTTTTTCGGTTGGATATGGCCAACGGGAAAATCGACTGGCGCAAAATGTGAACAAAGCACGGATGGAATGCCAAGAGAACCAAGTTCAACCGATGTTGTACTGTTGTAGATCAGCCCAAGGTCTACAAATTCACTGAGCTGATGGATATCAAACCAGCGGTGACCGAGAATGATCACATTGTCAGGCAGGTCCACTTCAATCAGGTCAGTAAAATACTCATTTAGGAAACTTGCAATTTCTTCATTGAATTCGTGGGGATGCAGTTTGATCAGCAACAATGTGTTGGAATTGCGCACCGAGTCTATCGTGTGATTGATCCAGTCCTTTAAATCGCGGTGTGCCGGGCCACCGTCATATGGCACGCCGGAATCACAAATCACCCTGCCAAAAGCACAGGCAACCCTGCCCCCGTTTTCTCTCCATTCATTGATCTGCTTAAGAGCCTGTTTTGCAGCTGCGGGCAACTCCTTGCGCCCCTCGGTCGAGCGCTGGGTCCTGGTAACACCTTCAGATTCCGTCAACATGTGTTGAACTGAGTGCTTGTTTGACTGGTAATACGCTTCAAATTCATCGGGAACAGGAAATGACCCCGACCGGGTTTCGGGATATCGCGTCATATTTCGAATGGCACATTTGGTGGAAATATTGGTTGTGAAATTTGTAAAATAGTTTTGATAGCCATTTGCCGCATGGGTGCAGAAAAAATTCTCCAGATCACCGAACTGTTCGCAATAGAACCGGAACATGGCATCAGGCAGACGGGATATCAGTTGAATCTGGAAACCAACCGGCACCCCGATATCATCCGCAGATTTGTGGATGTCGTTTAGAACGGTCGCCGCAGATCTTGCCCAAAGCGCCAGATTGCCAAGGGAAATTTTTAATGCCGGACAGGTGTAATCGACATTGTATATCCTTCGATTGATCGCAGCTTCTTCCCATAGTGTATAAGACAGATCAATGCCCTGCCAGCTCATTGAGCCTGTTTCAGCATCGAACTCGAATTCTTCTATGGTAGCAAAATTTTCCCGTGATTGATGCGTAAGCTGGCGGTTGGGTGTCATGCAACCAAGGTAACGATCAATGGAGCCGTTTCCGGTTTTCTCAAGCGGAAGCAGGCCTTCTACGAGGGGAATAACCGCCCATCCCATGCGTTTGAGTTCCATCATCACAACCAGGGGTGTTCGTCGCATCTGCTCCAGGGTTCTTGGCAAGATGAATACAACCCCTTTGGGACTGCCTGGCTGGGGAACCTGCGAATAGATTTCAGCCGTTTCTGCAGCAAACTTCAACTCTCCCGCACGTCTGACAGCCGCCCAGCTTGTATGCGGACAAAAATTGTAAGACCGGGAAAGCATGGCAGCCTGAACGCCCCGCACAGTTTCGGCGGCTTCCTCAAATCGCCCCATTCTCTGCAGGATATTTGCAAAAATCAGGCCGGCTGTACTTTGTTTAAGCCGCAATGACTGATCGGTAAAAAAGTCGAATGCGCGTTGATACTCCTGCGTCAGGCTGGCCCAGTTAAGAAAGTTTTTCATGTCCGAATTTGTTTTAGGCATGGATTTTGACGACAGGACAAGTTCCTTCGAAATCTGGTAATTTCCAACGGGATCAGTTTCTGCCAGCGCAAATGCAACAACCCATACAGCGTCCCCTCCATTTGGTGAGTGAACAAGTTCGATCAGGGAATTTTGCAGCAATGCAACATCGTCGCTACGGCCCAACGCCCGGGCAACCGTTAGTACGGCACGAATTTGTTCCGCCAGACGTCTTGCCGACTTTGGCCATTCTGCCTTTACAGACTTCGCATCCCTGGCATTAACCGGATGCAGCAAATACTGCCAGTCCGGTCGGATTTTATCATAGCAGGTATTGGCCGC
>QIIJ01000140.1 GCA_003232595.1 Aurantimonadaceae bacterium
CGCCATTCGCCCGAGGCGAGATAGCTGTCAATTTCATCGGAGGAAAGATTTTTAAACCGCACCCTTGTCTCCACCAGTCGGTGGCGGGCAGCGCCCTTTGGGGTGATCAGAGTAATGCCTGAATAAACCCGGTGGGCACGGCCGGAAAGCATGCGCAGACTGATTGACGCCTGATCGAGCAGTTCGGCTTTTGGCAGAATGCGGCGGCCCAGTGCGACCACTGTATCGGCAGCCAGAATATAGCCGCGGTCAAATTCTTCAACCCGTTTCAGCTTTTCAACTGCCAGTTCTGCTTTTTGCCGGGCAAGCCTTTTTGCAAGCGAGCGCGGGGCCTCGGCCTTCAGCGGTGTTTCATCCGCATCAACCGGCATCAAAAGGTCCGGCTCCACCCCCACCTGTCCCAGCAGCGCAAGGCGGCGCGGCGAACCGGAAGCCAGAACAAGTTTTGGCTTTTTGCTCATCGATGCGGGGTCTCGCTGGATTGCGGGTTAAAAATTAGGAGCTGATTATTTGAAGCGATAGGTAATACGACCCTTGCTCAGATCATAGGGGGTCATTTCCACCAGTACCTTGTCGCCGGCCAGCACGCGAATGCGGTTTTTGCGCATCCGGCCAGCGGTATGGGCGATGATTTCATGATCATTTTCCAGTTTTACCCGGAATGTGGCGTTGGGCAGCAACTCGCTCACCACACCTGGGAATTCCAGGACTTCTTCTTTTGCCATGCGTATTGACTAACCTTTTCTTGTGTTTCCCGGGGTCTGGAACTGACCAGAACCAACGTTTCATATCCGATAACGTTATGATACCCATGGAAGAACTGACGCCTTATAGGCGATTTCCACCAAATCGTGCAACAATTCTTGCAGATAAATCATTTCGAATTGCACGATAGGCATCAAGAATGATGCTGCGCCGTCCCTGTGTCTGGGTGGGGTCGCCGATTTGCCAGAATTCGACCTCTATCGACTGGCTGCGGTTGATGTCCATTGCGGCACTTCTGGCAGTTGTTGAAAGGGCGATGATCAGATCAAAATAGGAATCTTCAAGATCGGCAAATGTTTCGGGCTGATGGCCACTGATATCAATGTTCAGTTCCGACATCACTTCAATGGCAAATGAATTTTTCAGGCCCGCACGCACACCGGCTGAATCGAAGAATATTGAATTTGGAAATTCCACCCGGGCCAGTGCTGCAGCCATGGGAGAACGTACCGAGTTCTGCGAACACATGAACAGGACGGAACCCGGCAGATCATTGGTTTTGGTGGTTGCCTCGTTCACCTGGTTCATCCCCGCCAGTGCAATACACAAACCAGCGTAAATAACCGGCGGGCCGTATCCAGATCCATCTCAACCTTGCCGTTGAGCCGGTCCTGGAGAGTTTGCGAGCCCTCGTTGTGCAGCCCGCGCCGACCCATATCGATTGCCTCAATCTGCCCCGGCGAAGAAGACTTGATTGCCTCGTAGTAACTCTCGCAAATCAGGTAATAATCCTTCACGATGCGGCGAAACGGTGTGAGTGAGAGGATATGAACCGCAATCTGCTTCCCGTCTTCACTGGAAATATCGAACACCAGCCGGGTTTCGACCACCGAAAGTTTAAGCCGGAATGGCCCTTTGTGTTCGCCGGTTGGCTGGAACGAATTTTCCTCGACCAGATCAAAAATGGCGACGGCGCGCTCGTGTTCCACATCCGGGGTGGAGCGGCCAATGGATTTGTCATCCAGGGTGACTTCGATCAGGCGGTCTTTTGATTTCTCATCGGCCATGGCGCTCAAAGGTTTATCCTGATGGCAACCGAACGGCCATGGGCATCAAGCCCTTCTGCATCCGCAAGTGTGATGGCCGCAGGTCCGATTGCGCGCAGCTGTTCTACGCCGCATTTGAGGATTGATGTGCGTTTGACAAAATCCAGCAGCGAAAGCCCGGAGGAAAACCGCGCCGAACGTGCCGTTGGCAGCACATGGTTGGAACCACCGACATAATCGCCGATTGCCTCAGGCGTATAACGGCCAAGAAAAACCGCACCCGCATTGGAAATTTTTGCAAACAGCGCCTCGGGATCATCAACCGCCAGTTCCAGATGTTCAGGCGCAATGCGGTCAACCAGTGCCACCGAAAGGGCGAGGTCTTCAACCACAATGACAGCGCCAAAATCACGCCAGCTGGCAGATGCCACATCCTTGCGCGGCAGGGTTTCAAGTTGTCGCACAACCGCCTCTTCCACTGCATCGGCAAAACCCGCATCATCGGTAATCAGCACAGATTGGGCCAAAACATCGTGCTCCGCCTGGGCAAGCAGGTCGATCGCCATCCAGTCGGGATCGTTGTTGCCGTCGGCCACCACCAGCACCTCTGAAGGACCGGCAATCATGTCGATGCCAACGGTGCCAAAAACCTGCCGTTTGGCTTCCGCCACATAGGCATTGCCTGGGCCGACAATCTTGGCAACAGGAGCAATGGTTTTGGTACCATAGGCAAGTGCCGCCACAGCCTGGGCTCCGCCAATGCGGTAAATTTCCGAAATGCCCGCAAGCCGTGCTGCCACAAGAACCAGTGGATTAAGCACATCGTCGGGAGAGGGAACAACCATGACAATACGTTTGACACCGGCAATACGCGCCGGGACAGCGTTCATCAGCACCGAGCTTGGATAACTTGCCGTGCCACCGGGCACATATAGCCCGACACTTTCAATCGCGGACCAGCGTGAACCAAGCTCAACCCCGATCGGGTCAATATAGCGATCATCCTTTGGCATCTGCCGTTGATGGTGGGCGCGGATCCTGTCATGGGCCAGTTGAAGCGCTTCGAGGGTTTTTGCATCCACCGCGTCATGGGCCGCATCAATAGCCGCTTCCGGCACAGCAAGTGTTTCGGGTGCAAGATCAAGCCGGTCAAACCGGCCGGTATATTCAATTAGTGCTGTATCGCCACGATTTTGAATATCAGCCAGGATGTTGCGGACTGTCTCGCCCACATCCACATTGATTTCCCGTTTGGCGTTGACAAGCGCTGTGAATTGCTGCTCAAAATTGTTTTGCGATGCATCCAGACGGACTGGCATGGGTCAAATTCCGGGTCTGATTGAATTACTTTCGCTCAGCCCCCGCCATGATCGGGGCGCGAAGGGGTTTCCCATGCGGCGGCCATGTCGGTCAACTGCGCTTCGATGCACTCTACCGACAATTGAAGCGTTGCGCCACCGGCAAAAACGATCTCGATGATTTCATCGCCATCGCTCTCATCTTCCGCAAGATCAAGAATATAATCATGTTTTTTCTGGTCAACGCCCTGCACCTGCACGCCCTGCACCCGCTCGAAATGCAACACCGACTTGCGCCGTTCATGGTGTTTTGCAGGTTTGCCGCCAACTTCGTTTTCCCACACAAATCGGTTGAGTGATAAAAAAAACCTTTTATCGGCCCGGTGAAACTTCAAATCACTCACATGCATCACCGCATCCTGAACATGGGCAGCAATAATACCCAGGTCCTCGGCATCAAAAGCAATGAGTTTCAGTCGTTTCATAAGATTGCATCCGGATCGGTATTGCGAGTGACATCTGGTTACAGACAATGGGGTATTGGTGCAAGAGGCAGGAGCATTGCGGGCCTATTCCCTGATCCGCTCAATCTGTGCGCCGCAATTTGAGAGCTTTTCCTCCAGCATTTCAAAGCCCCGGTCGAGGTGATAGACCCGGTTGACCACGGTTTCACCTTCTGCCACCAGGCCGGCAATAACCAGTGATACCGAGGCGCGAAGATCGGTCGCCATCACCTGGGCGCCGTGCAATTGTTCAACCCCGGTCACTGTGGCCTTTTGGCCATCGAGCGATATCTGCGCCCCGAGCCTTGCCAGTTCCTGCACATGCATGAAGCGGTTTTCAAAAATTGTTTCGGCAATTTCAGATACCCCCTCAGCCCGGCACATCAGGGCCATGAACTGCGCCTGCAGATCAGTCGGAAAACCTGGAAACGGGTCTGTTGTGATATTGACCGGACGGAGTGCCGAGCCATTGCGGGAAATCCTGATACCCTCGTTATCGCTGTCTATCGTAACACCGGCTTGTGAAAGTGCATCAAGCGCCTTCTGCAGCAAGTGCGGCTGGGTGCCTTTGAGATAAACATCACCGCCGGTCATTGCCGCTGCCATGGCAAATGTACCTGTCTCAATGCGGTCTGCGACCACCCGGTGGCGTGCGCCGTGGAGCGATGTTACCCCGTCAATTATAATAGTTTGCGTGCCAAGACCGGACACCTGCGCACCCATGGCGTTGAGGCACTCGCCAAGATTGACAACCTCCGGCTCCCGCGCAGCGTTTTCGATAATTGTTGTGCCCTTCGCCAGCGTTGCCGCCATCATAAGCACATGGGTTGCGCCGACAGAGACCTTGGGAAAACGGTAACGCGCACCCTTGAGGCCCCGCGGGGCGGTGGCATTGATATAGCCATGGTCGATTGAGATTTCCGCCCCAA
>QIIJ01000593.1 GCA_003232595.1 Aurantimonadaceae bacterium
TTGTCCAGATTCACGGGCGCTTGACCCATTTGGCGTTTCAATTTATCAGGTGCGCAATACCGTAATACGGGTCTTGCCGGAAATGTGCTTGACAATTGATGGTTGCAGATAACAAGGAAAAGTTGATGACCAGAACACTATGGACGCAAGTCTGCGTGGCCTTTTTTGTGTCATTGACGCTGATCATCCTGCAGACGGCGATTAGCAAACCAAGAAAACCGGTTGCTGACGAATATCTCTATATCAGCATGGCGCAGGAATTAAATACCTTTGGAACCTTCACCGATGGCCGCTTTGCGAAGAAGAAACCCGACAGCGAACCGGTACCGGGCCGATTTTTTACACCACTTTATCCGGCCTTTTTATCTGTTCTTTCTCAATTCAGCACTGATGTTGAGGTATTCATAGAGTGTCATTATCGCAAGGGACCGCTCAAAGGCAAGGAATGCCCGGATATCCCGCAAACCCTGCAACTGACCCAGGCGGTATTTGCAGCCGTCGGCATGGCCAGCGTTTTTGCGATAGCACTGATATTGTCCGGCTCTGGTGCTGTAGCATATGGTACGCTTCTAATCTCACTCTTTGCAGGAAAATCCGCCTTTTATGCAGGATTTGCATTGTCAGAGAATGCGGCTTTCTTCGGCTTTTATCTGTTCCTGGCATTGGGTGTTGGTGCCCTGGCCTATCGCAGGACATCGCTGTTTGTACTTTGTGGCGCAGCAATTGGTATTGCCACTTTGGCGCGTCCGAGTTACCTTTACCTGTATTATGCAATGATTGTTGTATTGCTGATGCTCGCCAGTTTCTCCAGATTCCAGTTACGGTGGAAGCACGCTGCATTATTTGCACTTTCAGGTCTTGTTGTATTGACACCATGGTTGATCCGAAATGTATTGCAGTTTGGCGAACTGTCGCTGACCTCTGGATATGGTGGTTTTATTCTCGTCCAACGTGTTTCTTATAATGCAATGACATGGACCGAATGGTTTGTCGCGTTGATATACTGGTTGCCGGATTTTGGTGACAAACTTACCGAAGCTCTTATTCCACCCGAATTGTATGTCCGTCTTAATTACTCAGATCCAACATCGTTTTATCAGATCGGCAATAAGGCGTTGATGCAAGAGACACTGGCTGCCAGCGGCGGTCGCGAAGGCCATCTTGGTTATTTGCTGCGTGAATATGTTCTTGCTGACTTGTTCAAACATTTCATGGTTACATTTCCCATCACATTGCGCGGCATGTGGATAGGGAAATATGTAGCGCTGGCAGGTGTTTTGCTTATTTGGCCTGCCGGCAAGGTCATGGCAAATCACAAAAAACTGCTGCCCTATCTGTTTCTTGTGCTGGCCCTGCTTTTCATGGCCGGGCTGCACGGATTTACATCCGTTAATGTTCGAAGATACAATGTACCGCTTATCGGGCTTTACTCGTTTGTCATCGTTCTTGTGTTGAATAATTTCATGTCCCGTCGAGGCTGGTTGCCCGAATGGGCCCGAACCTCACCTGGGGCCAAATAGTGCTTTGAGGATAAACATGCAGTATCTTTATCTCGTATTGTTCGCATTCCTTCTTTCTACCGGTCAAATCCTGTTTAAAAAGGCCGCTCTGGTTGACCAAGGTGGTGGATTATTTGCCGCATTGACGAATTACTGGTTGTTGTTGGCACTGATACTCTATGCTATTGCAACAGTTCTGTGGATCTGGCTGTTGCGCACCGTCCCGCTTTCAATTGCCTATCCGTTTACCGCCCTGGGATTTATTCTGGTCCCATTGGCTGCAACACTGGTTTTTGGAGAAGAACTGGGCTGGCGGTTTGCTATCGGCAGTTTTCTTGTCATCACAGGCATTGTTGTTATCAATACGTAAAATCAGCTTTGACCAGAATCCGTCAATAAGGACAGGAAACTTGACAGCTTGCAAGCCGCCACGTTAGGTCGAAGATAACCA
This sequence comes from Aurantimonadaceae bacterium, assembly GCA_003232595.1. Lineage (GTDB taxonomy): Bacteria > Pseudomonadota > Alphaproteobacteria > Rhizobiales > Rhizobiaceae > SZUA-100. The sequence continues at coordinate 1,951 of QIIJ01000593.1, forward strand.
CCTGCCCTGATGGCTACAGTGAATGAGCCCGTTGAACCCCAACAGAATATTGAGACCCCTTTGATAGCCCATTCGCCCAAAGTTGCTGTTGTAATTCCATGCTACCGCGTCAAGCAACACATCATGGGTGTTTTGGCCAGTATACCACCAGTTGCTGATGTTATTTTTTGCATAGATGACGCATGTCCGGATGGTTCCGGCCAGCATATTGCCGATAATTGTCGTGATGCGCGGGTTCAAGTCATTACACATGAGAATAATCTGGGTGTTGGCGGTTCTGTCAAAACCGGGTATCGAGCTGCGATTGAAGCCGGGTGCGACATTGCATTAAAAATTGATGGAGATGGGCAGATGGACCCTGATCTTGTTCCCGGATTTTTACAATTGATTACCTCAGGAAAATGCGACTACAGCAAGGGAAACCGCTTTTTTCGAATTGAAGATGTACGGCAAATGCCGGGGTTACGTATTTTCGGCAACGCTGTATTGAGTTTTTTTGCCAAACTTTCGACCGGCTACTGGAATATTTTCGACCCGACAAATGGTTATACGGCATTGCACCTCTCGGTTCTGGATTTGGTTGATCTCGAGAAGGTATCCGATCGATATTTTTTTGAAACCGACCTGCTGTTTCGCCTCAACATTGCAAAATGCGTAGTACGTGAAGTCCCGATGGCAGCCAAATACGGACAAGAGCGTTCAGGGCTCAGTGAAACTGGCGCCATCCTGCCATTTGTTGCAGGCCACCTGAAAAATTTTTTCAAGCGGATATTTTATTCTTACTTCCTGCGTGATTTCCACGTTGCCTCAGTACAAATATTGCTGGGTCCGCTGCTTCTGTTCGCGGGCATCCTGTTTGGTGGTTACCACTGGATGCAGTCGATCAACACAGGCGAAACAGCAACCGCAGGAACAGTAATGATCGCCGCAGTCCTGATCTTGACTGGCTTGCAACTAAACCTGTCCGCATTGAGCTACGACATGAACAATGTTCCAAGGGACGCGATCCACCCTAACCTTGCCGGTTCAACAGACACCTGATTTGGCAGAATTGAGTCCTGAATATCGATTTGTTGAATTCTTTGACGCTGTAATTTTGATTGTGGATACTTGGCTCGCACTTCCCTGATTTGTTGGTAAAATATATACCATATGAACAATGACGACAAAAACCGACAAATAGCGTGTCAATATTCAACAGCACAAATTTTCAATTTTAATGCAAAATGATCATGAACTTCCCCTTTGTCGGCTGTGCCTGAGAGCCCGATTTAAAAGTATTTGAGTGATATCAGTAGGTT
>QIIJ01000147.1 GCA_003232595.1 Aurantimonadaceae bacterium
GGCCGGGTGGTAAATACCTCTAGCACACTAGAGGTTTCCGGTTTGCTTTCAGCAAATTCAAACCGGATTTTCAGCCCTTCGGAACGGCCTATCCAGTTTTTCTGCATGGTGCGGACTTTTTCAGGCCAGCGCTCGAGTGTATCAAGCGAATTGAGCAGATCCTCGCTGAAGTCGCTGATTTTGAAAAACCACTGGGTCAGATCCCGCTGCTCCACTGGTGCACCGGACCGCCAGCCGCAACCATCAATAACCTGTTCATTGGCGAGCACAGTCTGTTCGACCGGATCCCAGTTGACTTTTGACTGCTTGCGGTAGATCAGGTCGTTTTGATAAAAATCCAGAAACAATTTTTGCTGCTGGTGATAATAGTCAACATCACAGGTTGCAAACTCCCGGCCCCAGTCTAGGGAAAACCCCATCGACTTAAGCTGATTTCGCATTGCGGTAATATTGATTCTGGTCCAGTCTTTTGGGTGGGCATTATTCTGGATTGCGGCGTTTTCCGCAGGCATGCCAAAGGCATCCCAGCCCATGGGGTGAAGAACCTCAAAGCCTTTTGCCCGCTTATAGCGCGCAATGACATCGCCCATGGTATAATTGCGCACATGGCCCATGTGAATGCGACCCGATGGATAGGGAAACATCTCAAGCACATAATAAGTTGGTTTGACGAAATTGCCCGATATGGGTGTTTCGAACAGTTTTTCCTCGTCCCAGCGTGATTGCCAATGGGAATCTGATGTGCGGGCGTTGTATCGTTCGCTTGTCATTTAATGATTCTTGTGGTTGTTCCTGGCTGTTTCAATTGACACTCACCAGAAATGAGGCGAAGGGTCAACCGGGCAAGCAGTTGATTGGACTGCTGAAAGGAAAAATATGAGCCTGATTGCCGATAACATTGCAGAAATCAAAAAAAACGTCCGAAAGGCGGAAAAAAACCCGGGCGGTGTTAGCGGGCAGGTGGAGCTGATTGCGGTATCCAAAACATTTGCAATTGAAGATATCAGACCGGCACTTGAGGCCGGGCATCGAATATTCGGTGAAAACCGGGTGCAGGAAAGCCAGCTTAAGTGGCCGGTTCTGCGCAGGGAATATGACAATGTGGAGCTGCATCTGATCGGGCCGCTGCAATCGAACAAGGCAAAAGAAGCCGTTGCCCAGTTTAATGTCATACACACTGTTGATCGAGAAAAAATTGCGAAAGTATTAGCAAAAGAAGCTAGAGATCAGGGGCGGTTACTCAATTATTTTGTGCAGGTCAATACCGGCATGGAACCGCAAAAGGCGGGCGTGGCCCCGGAGGTTGCTGTTGAATTTGTCAGAAGGTGTCGCGATATTGATGTGCATTCCGCCGTTTGAAGAAAATCCTGGACCACATTTTGCGCTTTTGGCGAAACTCGCTGATCAGGCCGGCGTTGAAAAACTTTCCATGGGCATGTCTTCCGACTATGAACGGGCCATTCAGTTTGGAGCAACACATATTCGGGTTGGCAGCGCCATATTTGGTCAACGGGTAAATTCACCAACCGGCTGATTTGAAGTACATGCCGAAAACCGGTGGTTTGAACCATGGATAGTCGCCATGGTTAATCGGGTCTTAACCTTCGATATCGTATTCTTTTGCTCAACTTGAGTATCATCGCGGGCTGAATCGGCCTTTGCGAAAACGTGCGGAAGTAATGATGACATCGCTTGATTCAGGCCTTGAACCGGCTGCAATGCCCGGAATGTTTAAACGCAACCTGATTGCCCTGGGCGGATTGGTGTTGTTCCTGTCGACGCTTGTTGCAGCGGCAAGCCTTGCCACCTGGTCTGTCAATGACCCAAGTCTGACTTACGCCGCCGACGGTGTTACCAACAATGCGCTGGGTTTCTGGGGCGCAAGTTTTGCCGATTTGGTCATGCAGTTTCTGGGGTTGGCAGGTATTCTGGCAATTGTTCCAGCTGCTATCTGGGGATGGCTGTTGTTCACATCCCGCCATATAGGTCAGCTGCGAAAACGTAGTGCCGCATGGATATTCGGGGTTATTCTGGTTGCTGCTGCATTTGGCAGTATCAGCACGCCTGTAACATGGCCGCTTCCGGTGGGATTGGGCGGGGTTATTGGCGATGTTGTGTTGAAATTGCCGGCGTTGTTGACAGGTAATTACCCAAACGGCCTCATTTCGTTTGTGTTGTTGATATTATTTGCTTTGCCTGGATTGTGGCTGTTGATGGTTGCTGCGGCGCTTTTGGACAGAAAACCTGCTGAAATCCTAAAAAACCCAAAGAGGGTGACTTCTGAAGACTATGATGAGCCCGATACGCTGTTTGGCCGGATTGTGGCCCCGCTTATGGCCCCGATTGGTCTTGTGATGCATTGGGGCTTGAGTGCCCGCACAATGTTTGGCCGAATTTTCAGGTTTGGAGGATTGGTTTCTGACCGGCCCTCGCGAATTAAGACTGCGTGGCGCAAACTTGTGGCACCACCGGATGACGGCCTTGAGTCGTTTGATGGTAACCAGCGCATTGATCCAGATTTTGGTGAAAACCGCAATGAAACTGATGAATATTACCACGATACTGAAGCCGGCATTGATGATGACTGGCGGGAAATGCGGGCGCCTGACGGCACCGGCCAGGTTTCCGCAGTTGGCTCGGGGCGGGTGGTTACCTCCAAGGCTAATCCAAAGCCTGGCAAAAGGATTATGCGGGAAGCACAATCCTCCCTGCTGTTACAGGATGAATTTGAATTGCCGCCGATTCATCTGCTTTCAGAAGCAAAGCGGGTGGTACGGGATCGCACATTGTCTGATGATGCGCTGGAACAGAATGCACGCCTGCTGGAGGGTGTGCTTGAAGATTTCGGGGTCAAGGGTGAGATCATCAAGGTACACCCGGGGCCGGTGGTCACACTTTACGAGCTTGAACCGGCTCCCGGCATTAAATCATCAAGAGTTATTGGTCTTGCTGATGATATTGCGCGCTCGATGAGTGCCATTGCGGCGCGTGTGGCGGTTATTCCGGGGCGCAATGCGATTGGTATCGAACTTCCCAATTCAACCCGCGAGACTGTTTTTCTGCGTGAGCTTCTGGCCAGCGAGGATTTTGAAAAGAGCAAGGCCAAACTTGCACTTTGTCTCGGAAAAACCATTGGCGGTGATGCGGTGATTGCTGATCTTGCCAAGATGCCTCATTTGCTGGTCGCGGGCACCACCGGCTCCGGCAAGTCAGTTGCCATCAATACCATGATCCTGTCGGTGCTTTATAAACTCGGGCCGGAACATTGCAAACTGATCATGATCGATCCAAAAATGCTCGAATTGTCGGTCTATGACGGAATTCCGCACCTGCTGACCCCGGTTGTGACAGATCCAAAAAAAGCGGTTGTTGCGCTCAAGTGGACAGTTCGCGAAATGGAGGACCGTTACAAAAAGATGTCCAAGGTAGGTGTTCGCAATGTTGAAGGTTTCAACAACCGCGTTGAACAGGCCCGCAAGAAAGGCGAGACTGTTACTCGCACGGTGCAGACCGGGTTTGATCGCGAGACTGGCGAAGCGATATATGAAACGGAAGAGCTCGAACTTGAACCAATGCCGTTCATCATTGTGGTGATTGATGAAATGGCTGATTTGATGATGGTGGCCGGCAAGGATATCGAGGGTACTGTACAACGCCTGGCACAAATGGCGAGAGCAGCCGGCATTCATGTAATCATGGCAACCCAACGCCCGTCGGTTGATGTGATTACCGGCACAATCAAGGCCAATTTTCCGACCAGAATTTCGTTTCAGGTGACGTCAAAGATCGACTCACGCACCATTCTTGGCGAAATGGGTGCCGAACAGCTGCTCGGCATGGGCGACATGCTTTATATGGCTGGCGGCGGAAGGATTACCCGCGTGCATGGACCGTTTGTTGACGACAATGAAGTGGAGGAGGTGGTCAAACACCTCAAGTTGCAGGGAATTCCGCAATACCTTGAAGCAGTTACGGAAGAAGATGAAGAAGATGAGGAACTGACAGGCGGAACCTATGGAGATGGCGGCAGCGATTCTGATGATCCCTATGATCAGGCGGTTGCCATAGTGCTGAGTGACCGCAAAGCGTCAACTTCCTATATTCAGCGGCGTCTTTCGATCGGTTATAACCGGGCAGCGACCCTTATTGAGCGTATGGAGCAGGAGGGTGTAATTTCGCCAGCCAACCATGCCGGCAAGCGGGAAATCCTTGTACCGGCGGAAGATGAGACTATGTAGAGAGCAATGTCATCCATTGGCCATACTTGGGGGCCAAAACTGAACCTGATGTAGCGTACCCGACCAGCAATGGAATCCGATATGCCTAAACTGCCAATATGGATCAAGCGGAACGCACAGCATGTATTTGTATTGCTGGCAGTTGCAGGTATTTCATTTGTGTCATCTGCCGGTGCGCAGGCGACCAAAACGGAAGATGCTCAAACTGTTAAAGCCATCAGCAAGCATTT
>QIIJ01000297.1 GCA_003232595.1 Aurantimonadaceae bacterium
TCCGGTAGATAGGCTGCCAGCGGATCAAACAGCCTCAACTTGCCCTGCTCGATCAACATCATTGCTGCTACGGAAATTATTGGCTTGGTCATTGAATAAATTCGGTAAACCGGCTTTTCTGCCATGGCGATATTGTTAAGGGCATCGGATAGTCCAGCCCGCCCGCGCGACCATGTTTTGCCATTGCGCATGACAAGCCACTCAATGCCGCTGAACGCCCGACTGTCGATTTGTGCTTGTGCAGCTTCCTCAATGCGTCTGTAACGTTGATCGCTTCTCACCATTGTCCTCCTGTTTCTGATGGCTATTGATAGCGCACAGGTACGAGCTGCGCTAGACTCCCAACTCATTTCATGGCAGGTGAGCGCGATGGGAAACATGGCCAATCTAGACGTTAAAATATGCGGGTTGAAAACGCCCGAAGCTGTGCATGCGGCACTTGATGGCGGCGCCAGCCATATTGGTTTCATTTTTTTTACCAAAAGCCCGCGCAATATTGAACCGCAGAAGGCCGCTGTGTTGCGAAAAATAGCCCGCAACAGGGCATCCACTGTTGCAGTCAGCGTTGACGCAACAAATGACACACTTGATAAAATTGTCGAAATGGTTGAGCCGGATATGTTACAATTACATGGCAGCGAGAGTATTGAGCGCATTGGTGAGATCAAGCGTCGATTCAAACTTCCGGTAATGAAAGCAATCGCAATCCGGGAGGCTACCGATCTGGAAAAGGCGATGCCTTATCAGGACGTCGTTGAGCGCCTTTTATTCGATGCTAAACCGCCAAAGGGCGCCGACTTACCGGGCGGTAACGGGGTGAGTTTTGACTGGTCTTTGCTTGCGGATTTTACCGCAGAAATCCCCGTCATGTTGTCGGGTGGCCTGGGCCGGGACAATATTGTTGAAGCGGTCAGAATTGCCCGGCCTGACGGGGTGGATATTTCTTCTGGCGTGGAAACGAGCCCCGGTGTTAAGGACATTGCGTTGATTGAGGATTTTATGGGCGAACTGTCCAGAATATCCAGGGTAAAATGACCGGGTGTATTGAATGATTAAGGACAGACGATGAGTGATCAGGCACCAAATTCCTTCCGCACCGGGCCGGATGAGCAGGGAATGTTCGGAATATTTGGCGGTCGTTTCGTTGCCGAAACACTAATGCCGAATATTCTGGAGCTCAATGAAGCGTGGGACAAGGCAAAAAACGACCCGGAATTTGAACGTGAATTGACCCACCTCAATACCCATTATACCGGTCGCCCCAGCCCACTTTATTTTGCTGAGCGCCTGAGCGCGCATCTGGGTGGAGCAAAGATTTATTTCAAACGCGATGAACTGAACCACACCGGCAGCCACAAGATTAATAATTGCCTTGGCCAGATATTGCTCGCCAAACGCATGGGAAAAACGAGAATTATCGCCGAAACAGGCGCAGGCCAACACGGCGTTGCCTCTGCTACGGTTGCCGCCCGGTTTGATTTGCCCTGCGTGGTTTATATGGGTGTCAAGGATGTCCATCGCCAGTCGCCCAATGTTTTCCGCATGAAACTGCTTGGGGCCGAAGTCATACCGGTTACCGCCGGCGCAGGCACCCTAAAGGATGCAATGAACGAAGCTTTGCGGGACTGGGTCGCCAATGTGGAAGACACCTATTACCTGATTGGCACCGCCGCCGGCCCCCACCCCTATCCCGAACTGGTGCGCGACTTTCAATCAGTCATCGGCAATGAAGTGCGCGAACAGATGATGGCTGCTGAAGGTCGCTTGCCGGACATGCTGATTGCCGCTGTTGGCGGCGGCTCCAACGCTATCGGGCTGTTCCACCCGTTTTTGGATGACACGGATATTGAAATCATCGGTGTTGAGGCCGGTGGCAAGGGGCTGGATACGGATGAACATTGCGCATCTCTCACCGCCGGTCGCCCCGGTGTCCTGCACGGCAATCGTACCTATTTGTTGCAGGATGGCGAGGGCCAGATTGAAGAGGGCGCTTCAATTTCCGCCGGACTCGACTACCCCGGCATCGGGCCGGAACATTCCTGGCTGAAAGAATCCGGCCGCGTGAACTATGTGCCGATCAAGGATGACGAGGCGCTTGATGCCTTCCAGCTTTTATGCAAACTCGAAGGTATTATTCCGGCGCTGGAACCAAGCCACGCGCTGGCGGAGGTTATCAAAAGGGCTCCAAATATGGATAAAAACCAGATCATTGTGATGAACCTCTGCGGGCGCGGCGACAAGGATGTGTTTACCGTCAGCGAAGCTCTTGGCGTGGAGATGTAATTCATGGCCACACGCATAGACACACGCTTTGCCGCATTAAAACAGGAAGGCCGTCCGGCGCTTGTAACATTCGTTACCGGCGGCGATCCGGACTACGAAACATCATTGGCAATCATAAAAAAACTTCCGCAGGCGGGTGCCGACGTAATTGAAATCGGCATGCCGTTTTCCGATCCAATGGCCGACGGTCCTGCTATTCAGGCAGCAGGTCTCCGCGCGCTCAAGGCCGGGCAGACAATGGCCAAAACACTCGATCTGGTAAAAAGATTCCGGGAAGACGATGACGAGACGCCCATATTGTTTATGGGTTATTACAATCCGATCTACGCATATGGGTCGGAAAGGTTTCTCGATGACGCCAAGGCAGCCGGTGTTGATGGTTTTATCATCGTTGATCTGCCGTCAGAAATGGACGAAGAGCTCTGCCTGCCCGCGCTTGAGCGTGGCCTCAATTTCATCCGGCTTGCCACACCAACCACTGACGACAAGCGTTTGCCACAGGTGTTGGCCAACACGTCCGGCTTTCTGTATTATGTGTCGATTACCGGCATCACCGGCACTGCGGCCCCTGATCCACAGGTTGTTGCCCGCTCAGTTGCCCATATTGCCAAAAAGACCGACCTGCCGATTTGTGTGGGTTTTGGTGTACGCACCGCTGAGCAGGCAGAAGCCATCGGCAGGGCGGCAGACGGGGTTGTTGTCGGTACGGCGTTGGTGTCAGCTCTAGCCGATAGTCTTGATGAGAACGGTTTGACCACAGGTTCAACCATTGCTGCTGTTACCGATCTTGTAGCCGAACTTGCCGGTGGCGTGCGAGCTGCCAAAACTTGATAATATTCAACCAAATGCCTACTTCTGTGCGACAAACAACAAACCGGAAACTCCCATGAACTGGATCGCCAACCGCCCTAAATTCGGCAGCCTTCTCAACCGCAAAGACATGCCGACCAATTTGTGGATCAAGGATCCGCAATCAGGCGAAATGGTCTTCCACAAGGATCTGGAGCAAAACCTGTGGGTCGTACCATCCTCCGGCTACCACATGAAAATAGCTGCCCGTGCCCGGCTGGAACGTTTTTTCGATGATAGTGAATTCGAGGAAATTGCCAATCCAGAGGTGATTGTCGATCCGTTGAAATTCCGTGATGAACGCCGCTATGTCGACCGGCTGAAGGAAAACAAGACCAAAACCGGGCTGGAGGATGCTGTGCTTAGCGGCTACGGCTTGGTTGAAGGCATCAAAATGACCGTGGCTGTTCAGGATTTCACATTTATGGGCGGCTCATTGGGAATGGCAGCAGGAGAGGCAGTGATTACCGCCCTTGAAACGGCCAGGGATCGCAATACACCTTTTGTCTTATTTGTAGCATCAGGCGGCGCGCGCATGCAGGAAGGAATTTTATCCTTGATGCAAATGCCGCGCACAACGGTAGCTGTCCAACGGCTGAAAGAGGCCGGGCTTCCCTATATTGTGGTCCTGACCAACCCGACCACTGGCGGTGTGACGGCATCCTATGCCATGCTCGGCGATGTTCATATTGCCGAACCCGAAGCGTTGATCGGATTTGCCGGACCGCGGGTGATAGAACAGACAATCCGCGAAAAAATGCCGGAAGGTTTCCAGCGCTCGGAATTTCTCCAGGACCATGGCATGGTCGATATGATTGTCTCGCGGCTTGATATGCGTGAAACCGTTGCCCGGGTCGTGGGTATTTTGACCGGTCAACAGCCGCAAAAGCAGCACGTTGTAGAAGCCACTGACGAGCCTGACGAACAATCCGAAGAATCGGCTGCAAAAGAACCTGTAGAGGTTTCTGATGATAAAACCGGTGATGAAGACACGCCGGCGATTGCAGAACAGGATGTTTCGCAGACAAACACTGACGAAGAAACCAAAACCGCTACCTGAGTGGTTGGCATAATATTTTCCTTAAGAAGATGAATGAGTAATGGCGGAAAGCAAAGC
>QIIJ01000380.1 GCA_003232595.1 Aurantimonadaceae bacterium
CTGGACTGACTTTCATCTGCCGCGAGTTAAAACTCGAAGTCACCAACGCAAATACGCGCTTTACCAGTGCTTATCAGCAGGGTGAAATCCTGCGCTGTCCGGTTGCCCACCACGATGGCAACTATTTTGCCGATAAGGTGACGCTTAAGCGGATCGAAAACCGAGGTCAGGTGGTATTCCGCTACGCTGAAGGCACAAACCCCAATGGATCGATTAATGATATTGCCGGCATTACCAATGACAAAGGCAATGTGCTCGGCATGATGCCGCACCCGGAAAACCTGATCGAAGTCTCTCACGGAGGTGATGATGGCCGGGGCCTGTTTGAAAGCGCATTAGGGATGGTTGCATGAATAACTTTGCTTTGGTTCTGTTTGCGGGCATGCTGGCTATTCTTTCAGGTTGTCAGCAAACCAGCCGTCAATCCAATGAAAGCCCGCAAAGCATGATGGTGCGGGTAGCCACCCAGGCCCAGGCCTGTTGGTGGTTCAAGGGCAATGATCCTGCATTTGGAAAATTTCGTATGGCCGCCGAAATCAATTCACCAGCGGGCCGTCCGCGTATTCTGATCGTGCCAAAAGACAATCCGGCAGGCCTTCCCAAACTTGTGGTTCAGGCACAAAGGGTCACCGGAATTACCGGTGTTGCTACCTTTGGTCCCCTGCTCGACAGCAGGGATGGCATGCGCATTCAGGAAGACGTTTCCAGATGGGCAGGTGGCGGCACTGCCTGTTAAGAATTGAAACCATGTCCACAGCCAATGAAACCCAGATCACACCGGAAATAATCGCCGATCACGGCCTCTCAAAGGATGAATGGCAGAAAATCCTGGTGCTTACAGGTCGTGAACCGAGTTTTACCGAACTTGGTATCTGGTCGGCAATGTGGAATGAGCACTGTTCCTACAAGTCGTCCAAAAAGTGGCTCAGGACCCTTCCGACTGAAGGCCCCCGCGTAATTATCGGCCCTGGTGAGAATGCCGGTGTAGTTGATATTGGTGATGGCGATGTGGTGGTGTTCAAGATGGAAAGCCACAATCACCCTTCTTATATTGAACCCTACCAGGGAGCTGCGACCGGCATTGGCGGTATTTTGCGTGATGTATTCACCATGGGAGCACGGCCTGTTGCTGTCATGAATGCGCTCCGCTTCGGTTCCCCGGAACATCCAAAAACCCGGCATCTGGTTGCCGGTGTGGTCGCTGGTATCGGTGGTTATGGTAACTCTTTCGGTGTGCCGACGGTTGGCGGTGAGGTCAATTTTCACGCCCGTTACAATGACAATATTCTGGTCAATGCCTTTGCGGCCGGACTTGCCAAAGCTGATCAGATATTCACTTCGCAGGCAGAAGGTGTTGGGCTGCCAGTGGTTTATCTTGGTGCAAAAACCGGGCGCGACGGGGTTGGTGGCGCAACCATGGCATCTGCCGAATTTGATGATGATATTGAGGAAAAACGCCCGACCGTTCAGGTTGGTGATCCTTTTACTGAAAAGTGCCTGCTTGAGGCCTGCCTCGAACTCATGGCCTCCGGCGCGGTCATTGCCATTCAGGATATGGGAGCTGCCGGACTTACCTGTTCAGCCGTTGAGATGGGTGCAAAAGGTGATCTTGGCATTGAACTTGATCTTGATCTGGTGCCGTGCCGTGAAGAAAACATGAGCGCCTATGAAATGATGCTTTCGGAAAGCCAGGAGCGCATGCTGATGGTGCTTCGCCCGGAGATGGAAGATCAGGCGGCGGCAATTTTCAATAAATGGGGACTGGATTTTGCAATAGTCGGCAAGACCACCGACGATCTGCGCTTTAAAATTCTGCACAAGGGAGATGAAGTTGCAAATCTGCCAATCAAGAAACTTGGCGATGAAGCACCGGAATATGACCGGCCATACATTGTTCCAGAGGTTCACGATGAACTACTTTCAGGTTCCGTGCCAAAAGTTGAAGATTTCAACAATGCGCTGCTCACTTTGCTAGCTTCTCCCGATATAGCCTCCAAACGCTGGGTCTTCGAACAATATGATACCCTCATCCAGGCAAATACAATCCAGTTGCCCGGCGGCGATGCCGGCGTCATCAGGGTTGATGGCCATGAGACCAAAGCACTGGCATTTTCCAGTGATGTCACGCCTCGTTATTGCGAAGCAGACCCTTATGAGGGCGGGGCTGTCGCCGAGTGCTTCCGCAATCTGTGTGCAGTCGGTGCCGAGCCACTGGCAGCAACAGACAATCTGAACTTTGGCAATCCGGAAAAACCGGTAATCATGGGACAGTTGGTCCGCGCCATTGAAGGTATCGGTGATGCCTGTCGCGCACTTGAAATGCCTGTAGTTTCAGGCAATGTTTCGCTTTATAATGAAACCCAGGGCCAGGACTATTGGCGGTGTGGGACTGATCGACGATTACAAGACATGTGTCGGTATTGGCAGCGCAAATGAAGGTGACCGCATTTTCCTGATTGGCACCCACGGCGACCATCTTGGTCAATCGCTCTATTTGCGCGAATTACTCGGGCGTGAAGACGGCCCTCCCCCACCGGTTGATCTGACAATGGAAAAATTGCACGGCGAATTTGTTCGTGCGTCCATCCGATCAGGCTACATCACCGCCTGTCATGATCTGTCTGACGGTGGATTTGCAATCGCAATAGCAGAAATGTGTATTGCCTGCAGCTTGGGAGCTGATATCACAATTAACACAGATAATCTGCATGCTGCCCTGTTCGGTGAAGACCAGTCGCGCTATATTGTCAGCGTAAAGAATGAAAATCCGGGTATATTCCCGGCAAATGCGGAATCCGCGGGCATATCAATTCAACGATTGGGTACATTTCAGGGCGACACATTGGCGATTAACGATACTATCACCTTATCTGTAACAACTATGCGCGCTGCTAACGAGAACTGGCTACCAGACTATATGTCTGACAACAGCGCAACGGAGGTCAACTGAATGGCAATGGATGCGGGCGAAATCGAAAAAATGATCCAGGATGCAATTCCCGATGCGGCAATTTCCATCCGCGATCTTGCAGGCGATGGTGATCACTATGCGGCTGAAGTAGTTTCAGAAAGCTTTCGCGGCAAAAGCCGGGTGCAACAGCACCAGATGATCTATCAGGCTCTCAAAGGCAAAATGGGTGGAGAACTTCATGCACTTGCCCTGCAAACCAGCGCCCCGAAATGACATTCCCGGCGGTCAATCAGGGCTTGCACTTCAAATCTCTGGACATTAATTTGACAAGAACGTATTATGGCCTTTGAATATGTTTATTTTACGCACCAGGTACATTTGGTGAAAGGAAACCAACCATGAGCATGCACGAATTTATCGACAACCAGGTCAAGAACAATGATGTGGTTCTCTTCATGAAAGGAACACCGGATTCTCCCCAATGCGGTTTTTCCGGTCAAATGGTGCAAATCCTTGACTACCTTGGCGTTGAATATAAAGGCGTCAATGTGCTTGAGGATACTGATCTTCGCCAGGGCATCAAGGACTATACCCAGTGGCCAACCGTACCGCAGACCTATGTCAAAGGTGAATTTGTCGGTGGTTGTGATATTGTCCGCGAAATGTTCCAGCAGGGTGAGCTGCAGCAGTTTTTTACGGAAAAAGGTGTTCCAATGAATGGCAAAGCCGAAGCCTGATTATACCATCCCGTTAGACATCTTCATCGAAGCCGATGGGTCTTTCAGCAGCTTTATTTTGATCCACTGATAAACCAGCAAAATCGAACAGTTTTTTGTCAAGCAGATGGCTGGGGCGAACATTTGTCAGTGCTCGAATCATTGAATCTTTGCGCCCGGGCATACGGGCTTCGATATCGGCCAGCATTTGTTTGATTATGTTGCGTTGAAGACCGTCCTGTGAACCACAAAGATCACATGGGATAATCGGAAACCCCATGGCCGTTGCAAATTTCTCAAGATCAGCCTCGGCACAAAGACTCAAGGGCCGCATTACCATAATATCACCCTCATCATTGAGCAGCTTGGGCGACATGGAGGCTATGCGTCCACCGTGGAAAAGATTGATAAAAAGCGTCTCCAGAATATCCTCGCGGTGATGGCCGAGTATCAGCGCTTCACACCCCTCCTCCCGCGCCACCCGGTAAAGGTTGCCGCGCCGCAACCGGGAACACAACGAGCAATAGGTCGCCGTTTGCGGCAGTTTGTCGATCACCACCGAATAGGTATCGACATATTCGATACGGTGTTCAATGCTGTTACGGCCAAGCCAGTCCGGCAGAATATGTTTTGGAAAATTCGGTTGGCCCTGATCCAGATTGCAGGCCATAAGATCAACCGGTAATAGTCCGCGCCATTGCAGGTCCAGCAGGATAGCCATGAGCCCGTATGAATCTTTACCACCCGAAAGGCCAACCAGCCAGCGCGGACGCTTGCCGGAGTTTTTGCCGGGCAGCATTGCATAATCCTCGATTGCCTGCCGCGTCAGCCGCACCAGCCGCTTGCGCAGTTTTGCAAATTCAACACCCGAAGGTACATTACGAAACATCGGATGACAGGTGTCTGTCGCATCAGATGCTTTCAACAATGTTTCGGGCATGAGTGACCTCAATTTGGTTTTTCAGATTACACATACAAAAAAGGCCGCACAATCCGGCGGCCCTTTTAATTTGGAATTATTCCGCATTTAACGGGAATAAAACTCGACCACCAGGTTTGGCTCCATCTGCACAGGATAGGGTACATCCGCAAAAGCCGGAATGGAGACCATGTTGGCAGTCATTTTGTTGTGGTCGGCCGATATGTATTCAGGCACATCGCGCTCAGCCAGCTGGTTCGCTTCCAAAACGAATGCAAGTTGCCTGGATTTCTCGCGAACCTCAATCACATCACCCGGCTTGCAGCGGTAGCTCGGGATATTGACACGCTTGCCGTTGACCTTGATATGGCCGTGATTAATGAACTGACGGGCGGCAAATACAGTTGCCACAAATTTGGCACGGTAGACAATCGCATCAAGGCGGGCCTCCAGCAGACCGATAAGGTTTTCAGAGGTATCGCCCTTGATACGGTTGGCTTCGGCATAAATCTTGCGAAATTGCTTTTCCGAAATATTGCCGTAGTAGCCCTTGAGCTTCTGCTTGGCGCGAAGCTGGATACCGAAATCTGATATCTTGCTTTTGCGACGCTGGCCGTGTTCGCCCGGTCCATAATTGCGGCGGTTGACCGGACTCTTCGGGCGACCCCAGATGTTCTCGCCCATGCGGCGGTCAATTTTATATTTGGTAGAGAGACGCTTGCTCATCGTAATTCCTCAATGGTTCCAGGAGCGCTGGAAATCAGCACCCCGTTCAGGTTGGAATACGCCCTCCTTTGCCCGGCTATTCAGGATAGCACGGCTGACAGAAATCGCACGGCAAGGCGGTTGATTTCACGGGTCATATAAAAGCGGGCCAAAATGACCCGCTGAT
>QIIJ01000077.1 GCA_003232595.1 Aurantimonadaceae bacterium
AACTCGGACGACCCGTGTTCGAACAAATCGCATGACCAAAATCATGGGAAAGGGAAAATCCTGACTAACCTCTGATCCATGCAACAAGGTCTGTGTGATGGAGGCTTTGGCGAAGTAACCGCCCCGAATTGGTAGGAGGTTTACAATGAGCCAGAGACACTCTCTTTCAAATGCCGTTATTCGGAGCCATAGACGCTGACGTCAGACAGCCTCGCAGCAGCTTGGAGGGCCTCGAAACGAGAGGTGATCGCAAGCCCCGGCCGGAAGCTATCAGTACAGATGTCTGAATCGCCCCGGAATCCGCATGTCGGCAAAGTCAGGAGCAAAACATGGAGTTATGTTCCAAACGAAAGGCTATCCACAACGGCCGGTAGTTGTACTTCTGATGGAACAGATTTTGCCTCGTCTATGCGCCCCATCAAAGCAAGCGTGCGGCTCTTCAACTGATGTTCGTGCTTTCCAAGTGGCTTGTTCCGGGTGTATTCGATCTGCTCCAAAACCGACAAAACCGTTTGAAATTCTCTCAACCGGAAAAATACATGCGCCAAAAGCACAAGGGTTCGTTCGTGGCCCGAATCCAGCCAGTCCGACAGAGTCAACAGCTTCAAAGCCCTGTCATATTGTGAGAACGACATTTGAACTGCGGCAAGACTATTGATCAGTCTAGCATCCTGTGATCTTTGTTCAACATCGGTCGGCATATTCTAAATCCCGGGTGGCGCTGTGCGCACCAGATGTAGGTGTTCGAACATACGCACCATTGTCTCCAGTTCCTTAAATCCCTGCAAAAGGTTGGTATCCTCTTGCCCGGATATCTCCTGCTCTCGGCGGATAATCAGCGAGGTGATTTTATAAGCCAACTCATTTGCACTCGCTTCAAGAACGGGCTCCAAATCTGACGGCAAAACTCCGTCTGAAAAGCCAGCGTCGGATTTTCTGTCCTCATTCAAAGGTATTCCCGGCGGACGACGCATAACCGACATCATTGTGATCAGTTGTTCTTTGTCGATGACGTCCAGTGGCAGCGGTACCATCTTGCCCACTTCGGGCGCAATACGGTCAATGGATGTAGAAACCGACGAGTCCGGGGTCTTTCCACTACTATCAATGCGTGACATCTGTTTTCCTCAGAATGAGAGAGTGACGAATTCACCCCGACGCTCAAGTTTCAGGCCATCGACGGAAATTTCGTTGATGCGCCAACCGCCGTTCACCACCGTTCCCTTTCGGGCGCGACGGCCACTGGAAAAAAGTATCTGGGCCGGTTCGGTCAGGCGGATAGCTGCGATTGAAGGAAAATCTGCCAAGCCAGTCATTTCGGAAACGCGGACGATCAACAAGTTGCCATTTGCATTTCTATCATACCAGGAAACTGCCTGATGCCATGGTCCAACCAGATTGCTTGGGATCACCCCTTCAACTGTCATTGCACTGTCGGCGTTGGATGAAATTTCAAGATATTCTGTCAGACCGTTCTCTTTCAGTTGATCCAGAAATTTGGCCTGCAAGGCACCCTGATTAAATTTCGCCGCAGGTTGCTCAGCCGGTGAGTTGATCAAAGCCAGTTGATACTGAATTTTTGCAGCGGGGAAAAATAATTCCCCGGCTGCCCACAGCAGGATCAAGGCTACGACGGCCACACTTCCCAGCCGAAATGCCCGGTCCAAAATTCTACCAAGCCCGGAGGCCTCCAAACTACTTCTACGAGTGTTTTCAGACAAGTGGATGCGAATGTGGTTCATTGTGATATCTGTCGGCATCACCTCAAATGAAGAGGCAACACCCGGGACCAACGGCACCCCTCCAATTTCAACATCCGATTCCCCCGTGCGTGCCGAAAACAGACCTCCAAACAGCGATCGCTCAAAGTTGAGCTCAAGATGCTGCGCCGCAATTCCTTCGTCGACAAGGATCAGATCGCAGGACTCGTCGTTGCCAATGGAAACCGAATTTTTCGCAATACTGTGAGATGCCCCCCGTAGCATGCCGTCTTTCACAGAAAACTCGGTTTTGACCGGAATTCGAGTCGTGGCCATGTTCTGTATAAAACGACGAAAGCGTGAGCGGATTGCGCCTTGGTGGAGCGTGAAATCTAAAGGCATAAATTGAACCTCGACCAGTCAGATTTTAGCTACCGCGCAGAAGCTGCGAAATATCTTGTTGCATGCGCTGCGCAATTTTCCAGGCTATCTGATAATTGGTCAGGTCGACATAAAGATCCATTACACGTCCCTCGATTGCCTGCTGAAGCGATGCATCATCCGCCATGGGCTCCCCCGATGGGTTAGTGGACATATCGGCGCCAGTAACAATTTCCGATTTTTCGATACCAACAGCGCCTTTGGCCGGATCAACAAGTTCCTGGCGGTTGTTTTCTGCGATGTTTTGCGTATTTGGTCTTTGCACCGCGGTTGCCAAGGCGCGTTCCGCAAGCTGACTGAAGCTGGACGCCTGGGCCCGTTCCGCCTGATTGAATTCAGCCGCGTCCTGAAGCGAAATAACAGTCTGCTGCCCGTTGTTGATGCTCGCGTTGCCGACAGAGGCCACCATATCCGACATGTATTATCCTTTCGCTTCACGCCAGACCTTCAAGCGTTGTCCGAGACGTCATCCAATATCTTATCGCTAAAGATCATGAGAGCAAGAAGATCAGCCGTGAGCTCTATGAATTTTTCTTCACTGTCTATCGCACTTGTATCAAGACCGGGTATTATGGTCCCGCCGCTTCCATCTCCGGCCGTTATGCTATCGTTTGACATTTTCACCTCCATTAGTAATGACAGGCGTGATCGACTCGCCTGAATTTTGAATGCACCATACCAATGATGCCGTCCCCACCCATTGGACGTGGTTGCGCAGAAGTCTAACATGGATACGCGAAATACTACGTAGATACCCGCATAAGCCGGTGGATCAGACCGGCGTTTTCATCCCCCGATACCTTGCATGCCATGCGGCTTGGCCCTTAAGTTTTTTGACTGTCCGGGGGGATGCCTACCGGACTTTATTACAAGGCAAATGATCCTAGGGGGTGTAAATGAACTGTGCGGGCGGAAAACAAAATTGGTTCGGCCTTGCTTTTTCTCTTTGCTTTCTTGGGGTGCAGGTTTCTTGGGCTGCCGCTCAGCAATTAGACCCGGAAGACCTCGAAAACGGCCAGGCAGAATTTGA
>QIIJ01000182.1 GCA_003232595.1 Aurantimonadaceae bacterium
ATTTTTCCCATGGTGGTAAAAAAACTGAAAAAGCCGCCAGTATCGATAAACCAGTCGTTGACAAAGCCGCAACCTCTTTGGCCAGGGATTTACGATCTGATGGGCTTGACCCACTATCAACCCGCAAAAATATGCCGCAACCGGCAGTTGGATCCGGACCTGAATCCAGTGATGAAGACCGTTTCGAA
This sequence comes from Aurantimonadaceae bacterium, assembly GCA_003232595.1. GTDB lineage: Bacteria > Pseudomonadota > Alphaproteobacteria > Rhizobiales > Rhizobiaceae > SZUA-100. The sequence continues at coordinate 189 of QIIJ01000182.1, forward strand.
ATTGCGGCGGATGCTCTTAGTCAAGCGCTGAACAATGAGGTTTTGGTAACAACAGACACTCCCCAGGCCAGCAACAAATTCAGCGTAGAGAAAACAAATGTGGCATCGCCCCGTTTGACTGAATTGGACCGACAACACGAATTTGTAACAAAAATGGGCGCCGATGTTTTGCAATATGAAATGATGTTGCACAACCTGCATGGCAACCTGAACAATTTTACCAAGTTTATAGGTGCGACCAAAACAGAGTTCAGAAACCTGGATCGAATGGAAGCAGGTCAGAACACATTGCTGAATGAATTGGAGCTGACAAGACGTCAATTGCAGGAAGCCAACCAGAATATTTCGATTCAAACAGCCATGATTACTGAGCAGGACAAGGAAAAAAAGGAAAGCCGGAAGATACTCGATTTAGCACGCAAGGAACTGATTCATGCTATTGAGCAGGGCAAGACGGCAGCTTCCGCATTGGAAACAAATCAAACTGCATTTGCACGATTGAAAATTGCCAAACAGACTGTCAGCAACAATCTTGAAGGCATTTCGAGCCAAAACCACACTTTGATCAAAAAAATTGAACAACTGACGTCAGGTGCCTCAAAACTTAGCGAGGTTAATGGCAAACTGGAAAAACAAATTGAACAATTTGCTGCCAGGAAAACGGACCTTGTCAAAGAACGAGACCAGGCATTGCAACAGCTTGTTACAGTGCAGACCGATATTGGTGCCAGAAATCACGCAATTGCATCCTTGACAAATCAACTCGATACAGCGCGTCAGGAGTTGAAGTCAGTCAATGAGGCTTTTGAGATAAAAACCCGGCATCGAGAGGGTGAAATACTCAGCTTGAAGTCTGCGATAGATCGTTCTGATGAACAAAACCGTCAGTTGAATGAAAAGCTGGACGTAGCCCGTTTGGAAGCAACCGAATTCAAAACCAGGATATCCACTGAAACTGACAAACGGTTTGAGTTGGAAAAACGATGTGCAGAATTCTCGGAACAGACGACCGAATCCGAAAAGCAGCTGGAAACCCTGCAATCTTCTTACGACGCACTCAACGCTCGATATTTGCAGACCAAATCCGAGCTCGAAAAACAGCGGGCGTCCAATTCTGATTCAGAACGCAAAGCCCTGGCGGGAACGCCTGAGATGTTTTTCACACCTGGTGTCAAACCTGCGGCTATAAAAACGGACAAGAAGACAATAAAAGCCGAAAAAGCCGATAAAAAAAAATTGATAGTGTAAAAATCCCTGCATTTCTGCCAAAACGCAAAAGGAAAAAATAGTCAAAGCAATCTTCAGCGCGCCATCCAGCCACCATCGACAGTCAATATTGTGCCATGAACATAGTCTGATGCTGAAGATGCCAGAAACACCACTGGCCCCATGAAGTCATCAGGCGCACCCCACCGCTCGGCCGGAATGCGATTTAGAATAGCTTTTGAACGGTGCAAATCATTGCGCAAGGCCTGGGTATTGTCAGTCGCGATATAACCTGGCGCAATTGCATTCACATTTACACCAGATGCAGCCCATTCGTTTGCAAATGCCTTGGTCAACTGGCCTATTCCTCCCTTTGACGCGGCGTAGCCAGGTACGTTGATTCCTCCCTGAAAAGTCAATAGTGATGCAATGAATACGATTTTGCCTGATCCCTGAGCCACCATGGCCCTGCCAATTTCGCGGGTTAGCCGAAACTGCGACGACAGATTAACCTCAATGACCTCATCAAAATATTCATCCAGGTGTTCTGCAGCAGGTGCGCGCCTGATTGTGCCAGCATTGTTGACAAGAATATCGATCCGGGGTGTATCTTGCAGTACCTTTGCGCTAAACTCGCCCACAGCCTTCCTGTCAGAAAAGTCGCATTTGTAGGCTGTAAATCGACGCCCGAGGGCGGTGACTTCTTCGGCAATCTTGCTTCCCGATTGTTCCAGCGTGGCACTGACGCCAATGATATCAGCTCCAGCCTGAGCCAGCGCCAGCGCCATACTTCGGCCGATACCCCGCTTGCAGCCGCTTACAAGTGCGTTCCTGCCACTTAAATCAAAGCTGTTTATTACACTCATATCTTAGCCTCACACACGGGATTGGATAGCCCGCAAATTTGGTCTACCTGCCTAACGATAAAGCATTTCCGGCAGCCACATGGATAGTTGCGGAACAAAGGTAAGCAGGAAAAGAACCAGAACCAGTGGAATCAGAAATGGTGCTGTTGCAACAACACATCGTTCAAATGGAACCCCCGACACCTTTGAAAGTACATAAAGAACAAGACCAACCGGAGGCGTCAACAGACCAATCATCAAATTCAAAATGAGAATAATGCCGAAATGCACGGGATCGACGCCCATCTGCACCGCAACCGGAAGCAGTACAGGTGTCAAAATGGTGATCGCAGCAAGTGTTTCCATGAAGCAGCCAACGACAAGTACAATCAGCATGATTATCAGCAGGATAGCCACCCGGTTGTCTGTAAAGCTCAGCAACTGGCCTGCAAACATTTCTGCAACCTGATTGGCCGTCAGTATCCAGGCAAAAATGGCTGAGGCAGCAACAATCATCATTATGGAAGCGGTGGTATCGACCGTATCAATGGAAACCCGCAAGATCCGCTTCAGGTCAAGCGTACGATAGATCACAATGCCAAGAAACAATGAATAGGCCACAGCCGCAATGGCAGCTTCTGTGGGGGTAAAGATGCCCGTTAAAATGCCACCAACGATGATCAGCGGCGTGAACAGTGGCAGTATGGCGTGCCAAAATGTTTTCAGAAACAGCCTGGGGTTAAAACGTTCATCGCGCGGGTAGTCTCGAATTTTGGCATAAAATGCCACCATCACCATGAGCGAAAATGCCATTATCATGCCCGGGATCAATCCGGCAGCAAACAACTGGCCAATCGAAGTATTGGCAATGACGCCATAGACAACCAGCGGCAGTGAAGGCGGGATAATCGGACCAATTGTCGAAGA
>QIIJ01000491.1 GCA_003232595.1 Aurantimonadaceae bacterium
ATTATGCTATCGAATCCAGGACAGGTGATAAACTCTACTGAATGCACAGACGGAGACTATGTCTCACAGTTTGGGTCGGTAATGCTTACCAGCGTTTTTCGACCGGTGTTTTTGTCATTAGGTTCATCGCTAACAATTTATGGTTTCGAAGGGCTGGCCAGGCCGATGAAAAACGGCGTTTCACTTGCGCCTTCTCTAATGTTTGAGAGTTCTGAGCAGTTTGACAATCTGACAATGGATCGGGCCTGCCGCCACATTCATCTGAAGAATTTCCAACTGATGGATACCAACGATGCATTCCTGTTTTTGAACATCAATCCGGCTCTGTTCTGCACAACTGAAATTACAAAACATGAAGTTGCTCTGATGCGCGACTGGTTCACTGCAGAACATATCTTGCCGTCCAGAGTGGTTTTTGAGATAGTAGAAAATGCAACGGTTGATGAAATTGCCATTCGCAATCTTTGTTCAACACTGCGCAATACCGGGGCACATATTGCGGTGGATGACTACGGCATTGCTCACTCCAACTGGCAAAGATTTACGCTGGCTCAACCGGATATACTAAAACTTGATGGAGCTGTATTCAGAAATCTCTGCAATTCGCCTTTTGCAGAGCGCGCATTGCGGCAATTGCAAGTGAGCCTGAATGCCATCGGCTCCAAGCTGCTGGTCGAAGGTATTGAATCCCGTGACCAGTTTGAAATTTGCATGAGCGCCGAAATTCCGCTGCTTCAAGGGTATTACCTTGAAAGACCCCATCCTGTTTCCCATTGGCAGGGGGATTGGCGGCGAGAACTTTGTCCACCGGCTTCCGGTGGAAGTGAACCGCCGCCGCGATTTGCCACATGCTGAATTTAACCCTGATAAAGTGATTAACATAATGATTTTCAGAAAACCAAAATACAGTCTGCCGGATACACCGGTTGACAGGATTCAAAATCTCGTGGCAGGTATTCCGGCATTTAAAATGAGCATTCTTGATGTCACTGCGGATGGTAAAACTCTTGTCGTTCTGTGCACAGATACAAGAATGAATTCCATTGTCAAAGTTGTGCTGGAAAAACACTGGCTGGGCGACGTTGAAGTGTTTAATGCCGCCGAGCTGATGACAGGAAGTTCGGGTTCGGTTCGTGATAACGACAATCCATCACAAAAACATGGTTCCAGGCTTTTGAACTGAGCCAATGGCCGGAATAGCCCAGTGAACCAGACCCGACTTTTTCTGAAAACCGATAAACAGCAGGCACAACGGATTGCAGCCTTGTTTGAAGCTGCATTCGAAGAGGATGCTTTGCCGCTGGCGCTTGCAGAGGATGAAGAACATCCTGAAAGCTGGATTGTTTCGCTTTATGTGGAAACGGTTGCTGTTCTGAAATATAAGACACGCCTGCGCGATATTCTTGACTCTGATACGGCGAAGGTGACGATTCAGCGGGAGGATCTGGGTGATATCGACTGGGTCAGCGAAACCTTGCGGGAGCTTGAACCGGTGCGGGCAGGGCGTTTTATTGTTCATGGTTCGCATGATCGTCTCGTGCCGAGAGCCAATGAATTTGCCATTGAAATCAATGCCGGGCAGGCATTTGGAACTGGCCATCACGGCACCACCGCCGGGTGTCTTGATATGTTGTATCTTTGTCTGAAAAAGCTAAGTTACATTAATGCGCTTGATCTGGGCACCGGCTCGGGAGTTCTGGCGATTGCGCTGGCGAAAGCTACCAGCGCTGCCATCCTTGCCAGTGACATAGACCCGATTGCGGTAAAGGTGGCGCGGGAAAATTTTCGTATCAACGGCTGTGCCAACCGTATCAGGACAATCGTTTCTCGTGGTCTTGGGCATCGTATTTTTGCCGATCGCGGTCCTTATGATCTGATTATCGCCAATATTCTGGCGGGGCCTTTGCAAAAAATGTCCGCATCGATCTGTAGTGAACTTGCATCCGGTGGCACTTTGATCCTTTCCGGCCTTTTGCCGCATCAGTCAGCCCGCATTATTGCGGTATACCGGAACCAGGGGTTGGCGCTTTCGCGACGTCATTTCCGCGATGGCTGGTTAACCCTTGTGATGACTGCAAAAAATCTCTAGTTCCATATGGCAAATGCAGTCCCGTGGTAAGTCCGCAAGATCGATAATAAGCCGGTGCCTTATGTTTCAAACATTTAACAAACCATCGTTGTCTTCCCAAAGTACCGATCGAATTGATAAGTTGCGGGCTGGAATGTCGAGTTCCGACCTCGATGGTTTTATTGTCCCCCATGCGGACGAACATCAGGGCGAATATCTGCCGTTGCGGGCTGAACGTCTTGCATGGCTAACAGGGTTTACCGGTTCTGCCGGATGTGCGGTTGTAATGACCGACAAGGCAGCAATATTTGTTGACGGGCGATACACCCTGCAAGTTGGCGAGGAGGTCGATGTTGATTTATTTGCAATCGAAAGCCTGATCGACAATCCACCTGCCGATTGGTTGGAGAGCACCATCAAAGCGGGTGCGAGAATAGGTTTTGATCCCTGGCTGCACACCATATCAGACGCAAAAAGGCTGGTAATGGCCGTCGGTAAGGCCGGTGGTGAGCTTGTCGCCCTTGACCAAAATCCGGTTGATGCAATCTGGCATGACCAGCCCGAACCGCCGCTCGAACCCGTGCGTATTCATCCTTTGAAATATGCAGGCAGGGGAACGCGCGATAAACTTCGCGAACTTGAGAAAGCGATAAAGACGGCCGGGGCTGATTGCTGTGTTTTGAGTGATCCTTCGTCTATTGCCTGGACGTTTAATATTCGTGGCAACGATGTGCCGCACACGCCTTTGGTATTATGTTTTGCTATTTTGCAGGTTGGCGAGAGGCCACAACTTTTTATTGACAAGGCAAAGCTCAATATAGAATCCAGAGCCTATCTTACCCAACTGGCCGATCTGCAAGAGCCGCAGGCACTTGAAGGAACCATAGCCAGAATTGCCGGTTCGGGCAAAGGTCTGATGCTGGACCCGGAGATTGCAGCGCAGAAACTTGCCCTGATAGCAGAGCAGAACGGGGGTAAAATTGTTGAGGGCAAGGATCCCGCGCGACTGCCGCGAGCGATCAAAAATGAAGCAGAAATTGCGGGTGCCCGCGCAGCTCATTTACGAGACGGGGCGGCGTTTGCCGAATTTCTCTA
>QIIJ01000179.1 GCA_003232595.1 Aurantimonadaceae bacterium
GCCTCATCCGGCATCCGGTAATTTGTGTGATCCATGGCTGAGTTGGATCTCCCAAACGCGGCTTTGGGCATCATGCCGACACTGGCCAATGCGCCCAGACCTTTGATGAAATGCCGCTTCGAGCTCAATCCTGAAGGCCTTTCATTTTGCTTATTCAAGCAGCGGTGACCAGGCAGGGTCACTGGCAAAACCCGGTGTTTTCACCAGTTGTTCATTGTAGCCGGTCAGATCGATAGAATAGAGCTTCGGACCGCCATTGGCACCGGGTGTTTCGCGAAAAAACATAATCGTTCGGCCATTGGGCGCCCATGTCGGCCCCTCATTGTGGAAACCTTCCGTCAATATGCGTTCGCGCGATCCATCAGGCTTCATGACGCCGATTAAAAACTTCCCGCCCGATTGTTTGGTAAAGGCAATCAAATCCCCGCGCGGCGACCAAACAGGCGTCGAATAGGATCCGGTGCCAAACGATATCCGCTGCGCGCCACCTCCACCGGCACCCATGACATAGAGCTGCTGTCGCCCGCCGCGATCTGATTCAAATACAATCTTCGATCCGTCCGGTGAATATGACGGCGAAGTATCGATCGCCGAGGTGCTGGTCAGCCGGGTGGTTCTGCGCGAGCGCAAATCCATAGTGTAAAGATTGGCATTGGCATCCTGCTGCAGCGATATAATCACCCGTTGGCCATCGGGAGAGAAGCGCGGTGAAAAGGTCATATTGGGAAAATTGCCGACAATCTCACGTTGCCCGCTATCAATGTTGAGCAGATACACCCGCGGCTGACCGCCGGAAAATGACATATAGGTGATTTCCTGTCTCAGGGGTGAAAATCGAGGTGTTAACACCAGGTCATTGCCATTGGTGAGGTAACGCAGATTGGCACTGTCCTGATCCATGATTGCAAGTCGTTTTTTGCGCTTGGATTTGGGACCTGATTCTGAAACAAACACAATGCGGGTGTCAAAATAACCTTTTTCGCCGGTTATTTTTTCATAAATGGCATCGGCAATGATATGGGCGACCCGTCGCCAGTTTTTGTTGGTTGTAAAAAACTGCTGGCCAGCCATTTGCTCGGCGCCAAACACATCCCACAGGCGAAACTCGGTGCGCAGGCGACCATCAGCTTCCCGCGAGACCCGCCCTGTTACCAGCGCCAGAGCATTGATAATCTTCCAGTCGGCAAATCGCGGCGTTGCATCCGGGTTGGAGATTTTTTCGATAAATGCTCCATGGGCAATCGGTTTAAACAGACCCGACCTCCTCAAATCAGCCTCAACGACAGCGGCAATATCACGGGCAATCTTTGCCTGATTTCCATCACCCACAAATGGCGGAATAGCGATCGGCAGAGGGTCAACATTACCTTTTGTGATATCGATAACAACCTGAGCACCGGTGTTGTTGGCTGCAAGGCCAATCCACATGAATGACAGAGCGAAAAGGATGAGCAACGCCCTGAACGAGCGAACCGCATTGCCCGGGTGCAATGACATCAGACACGGCAGCTTGCGCATAACTGTATTTTTGCTTTCCAATAATCCATCCTCGTTCAATGTTCTCATTGATGTTTCCTCAAAGCATATCACTGACATCAAAATTTACTATCAGTTCGGACCATGTTTCATATTGGTCCTTGGGTAACTCATCATAAGGAGCGCAGCGCTGTACTGCGCGTTTGGCTGCACCCATAAAGGCACGACGCACACCTGGCTGGCCACCGCTGGCCGTTACCTTCGGCCTGCCATCCAGTTCGCCGGAAGGTTTCAGTCTGACCCTCACTGTAGCCCGCAATTCTTCTGCATCCGCCATGCCGGCCGTCAGATTGAAGCAACCCTGAATTTTTCCGCGCAGGGCATCCATCTGGCTTTGCGACATTCTGGTTCCAAGTGAAGCCCGTTTGTTTGAGCGCTTGGCCCCGCTTGCTGCCGCTTCCTGCCTGTTGAGCAGAGCCGCCAGCCTGTCGGCCTTCTTTTTGGAGTTTGACTTTGGCGCTGCCTTGGCCTGTTTTGACGCTGGTTTTTCAGCTTCCTTGCGCTGATTTGTCTTGGCGGTCTTTGCCTGTGCCCTGGCCGGTCGCAACAGGGGCGTTGGCACGATATCCGGCAGTTTCTTGAATTCATCCTGCGGCAGGGATTCAGCTTCGCGCGACACCGGCGCCTGTTCCTCGGGCGTTATAGCAGCAACCTTGACCTTTGGTTCAGGCTCAGCGGCCAGTTCGGTTGTCGGGGCCGGCACCTGCTCTGGTGCCTCCTCCTGCTTAACCTCGGCCGTCTCCTTTGGTTTCACTTTTGGTTCAGGTGCCGATTTTGGCGGAGCAGCAGCCTCCACCGGGCGCGGGGACGGTTTTGCATCCCTTGGTGATTTTGTGTCGATTTTGGTTTCGCCAATATTGACCGCTTTTTCCTCAATTACCGGTTTTTCGGTCGGCTTTGGTGCGGGCGTGTCGGCAAGCGCCGCCTTCTGATCGCCCTGAATAGTTTTTGTAACTGCTTCAATCGGGATGATATCAACCGGCAATGCCTCCACATCGGCAACATTGAGTGGTTTAGGCGCGCTGATAGTCAAAAGACCCCAGGAAAGAACCAGGGTATGGGCCAGAAGGGATGTGATTACGCCAATTTTCATCTTTAATGAAACGCACTCACTGCGTCTGCTCCTGCAATGTCACCAGCCCGATTTTGCGATATCCGGCGGAAGAAACCCGCGCCATCACCTTCATCACCGTGCCATAATCGGCGGATTTGTCTCCGCGCACATAGATGCGTTCCTTGTAACCGTTTTTGGCAATCGCATCCAGCTTGGCAACCACTTCTTCAAGCGGTATTTCGGTTTCCTGCAGAAATATCAGACCTGCCTCATTGACCGAAATCGTGATCGGCTGGGTTTCGGAATTAAGGGCTTTGGCTTCGGTTTCCGGCAAATCGATCGGCACACCAACGGTCAAGAGCGGTGCGGCAATCATGAATACGATCAGCAAAACCAGCATGACATCGACAAACGGTGTTACATTGATTTCGCTTATTGGCTGATGGCGTTTGCCGCGTCTTCTGCGTCCGCCACTTGATCCTGAGCCTGGAGTTGCCATTGCCATAGTTTGGTTTCCGCCTGATTGTCAGTTTTGAGATTTCTCATCATTTTGCCGCGAAAGTATGGCCGAGAACTCATCGGCAAAACTTTCCAGCCGCATTCCGATCTTGCTCACATCGGCTGAAAGTTTGTTATAGGCAATCACCGCTGGAATGGCGGCAAGCAGACCAAGGGCGGTCGCAAGCAATGCTTCGGCAATACCCGGTGCCACCACAGCAAGATTGGTCGATTTTGACCCGGCAATCGCCTGAAACGAGGTCATAATGCCAATTACAGTGCCGAACAGCCCGACAAAAGGGGCAGCCGAGCCGACGGTCGCAAGAAACAGTAACCGCCGTTCCAGCCGTTCCATCTCGCGCGCCAATGACACATCAAGCGCCTTGTCTATACGCATCTGCAATCCAATTGCAGAGCGCGCACCACGTTCAAACGAACGTTTCCATTCCTTCATGGCCGCAACAAACAAAGCTCCCATTCCATTGGGTGTGCGGTCGGAGAGGGTCTGGTATAATTCCTCCAGCGACTGGCCGGACCAGAATATTTTTTCAAACCGCGACAACTGGCGCTTGGTGCGGGCATAGAGAACGACCTTGTCGAAAATGATTGCCCAACTCCATACCGACGCAATCAGCAAACCAATCATCACCAGCTTGACAACCAGCCCGGCTTCCAGAAACAATGATGTCAATGATACATCTACGCCAACAGCAGATATTCCGCCACGCTCAACTTCCTGGGCCAGCAAAGGGCTTGAAAAAGGCGCCGCTACAATCGCTGCGATAAAAGCTGCTGAAACAATCTTGTTCATGTCGTATAGACCTTGTGATCAAAGAATACCAAAACGGGTAAAAAACGTGAAAAAGGCCTGAAACCCCATCCCCGTTATCCCGTTAAACTTGTTCAAACGAAGGCGCAAATCCTGATATTGGCAACGCCTTGCATTCCTCATGCAGACTAAGCCGTGATTATGGTTAATGAAGGGTTAGGAATTGGCGATCGCATATTCGATATCCACCCCGGGAATTCTGTTTGTACCAACTTCCGTGGGGACGAAACATGTAATGGCGTTGACCTTCCGCCATCATCACGGCACATTGGCCGCCCGATTGACCCTGAGGCGGGCGCTGCCCGAAAACTGATGACACTTGCCAACAAAACAGCCATAGTAACTGGTGGTGCCAAGGGCATCGGCTATGCCATTGCCGAGCGGTTTCTGCGTGATGATGCCCACGTGGTGATTTGCGATGTGAATGACAAAGCGGGCAACAAAGCCGCCGAAGAACTTTCAGACCATGGCGACATCCGCTTTGTTCACACCGATGTGGGTGAGCGGCTTGATGTTCATAATCTGCTTGCCGCCACCAATGATGCTTTTGGCGAGATCGACATCCTGGTCAACAATGCCGGCATTTTGATCGGTGAAGACTTTCTCGATCTTAAGGAAGAGGATTTCGACCGGGTGCTGCGCACCAACCTTAAGGGCTCGTTTCTCTGCGGCCAGGCGGTTGCAAAACAGATGGTCAAGCGGGTGGAGGATGGCGGGCCTGCAGGTGCAATCATCAATATGTCTTCGGTCAATGCGGTTTTTGCCATTCCCAACCAGGTGCCCTATTCTGTCTCCAAAGGTGGCGTTAAACAATTGACCAACGTGATGGCCCAGGCACTCGCTCCCCACGGCATCCGTGTTAACGCCATTGGCCCCGGATCAATCATGACAGAAATGCTGGCAACTGTGGTCGACAGCCCCGAGGCAAAGCACAAGATTTTATCCCGAACCCCGATGGGCAGAATTGGCGACCCTTCAGAAATAGCCTCAATAGCTGCATTTTTAGC
>QIIJ01000241.1 GCA_003232595.1 Aurantimonadaceae bacterium
AATTCGATCCATTATCGCTTCACCTGCAAGTAGCGTAGAGATTTTAATGGGTAGAGCATCCGAAATTGCATCAATCAAACTCAAGGACGGTTTTTTTCTACCTGTCTCGATTTGAGTGATGTAATTTTCGGATACACCAACAAGCCTTGCGAGTTAGGCTTGTTTTAGCCCAGCCTTTTTGCGGGCTTCCTGTCAATCTGCATTGAAAATTTCCCCCTTTCGGCGTTCAAAATTACCCCTATATGCTGGGTTTTGGCTTGGGGTTATCGTTCTGATTTGGTCAGTTACGATGCCTGATGCGCCAGCTTTAACTGCCAATTTCCGTGTGGAGCGCCTCAACGTTTTGACCGTCACCGGCAGCTGATTGCTGTTCAAGTCGTTCGCAGACTATGGCCAGTCTTGAGGCGGCAATGTTGCCACTCATCGACTTATACCAAAGGAACTTAATATTGACCCATATGATGGCACAAATTCGTTTACCGGCAAGGCGTGTCTCGAAGGGTGATGCGGGGCATCATTCGAGAGACACAACAATGTCCGGTGAGCGAATTTGTGCCACCGAAGGCCGGATTTCCAAGGGTTTTGGACGTTGTTGCGATCAACTCGTGGTACCAGTACCAGGTCGTTAATCGCGCCTAGCCAAAACCTTTGGAAATGCCGGTCATATGAGTCAATATTAAGTTCCTTTGGTATTAAACGCATGTGCGGTATTTGATATTTTGATCAGATCGCCGATTTTGCATGCCGCATTGAGATTGTACAAGTGGCAGGTAACTGAGTTCATCGATGATCAATAAATCGATGCGGGTTAACCGGTCTGTCATGCGTCCAGCCTTTCCATCCCGGTACTCAGGATGAAGGCGAAGTGATGGAGCAGGGGTCTTAACAGAAATAACAGCGAGGCCAATCCGGAACCGGTAGATTTTAGCCCGCACCTTGCTTTGTCATCGGGGCATAGAGTTCAACACCGGACAAATCGCGTTCACCGATATCTACAAGACCGTTTCGCTCAATATACCAGGATTGAAACCTTTCGGCCGGCATTGGTTTTGCAATAAAAAATCCCTGCACCTGATCAATGCCCTGATCCGCCACATAATCCCATTGTTCGCGGGTCTCAACGCCCTCGGCAACCAGGCGCATGTTCAACTCCCGCCCAAGGGTGACGCTTGCCCGTACTGATGCATTTGCAAACGTATCGTGCGGGCCGGCGGAAATGAATGACTGGTCGATTTTCAGCTCCGAATAGGGAAACTTTTTCAACTGCTCAATATTTGAAAATCCGGTGCCAAAATCATCAATGGAAATATCAATATCCTTGATCCGCAGTCGGGCAAGAACCTCCATGGTAGAAGCGTTGGCATCAAGCATGCCGACTTCTGTTACCTCAAAAATCATGTGCGATCGGTTTATGTCTGCCGATTGCAGCCGTGCCAGCAGAAAATCAGGAAATTCCAGATCTTCCAGTATGTCTGACGTTACGTTCACAGAAATTTTGGTGTTAATTCCGTGGCTTTTCCAGGTTTTGGCGTCGTTGATTGCCGAAATAAGAATACTGTGGGTCAGCTCTTTCATCAGACCCTTTTGTTCCACCAGTGGCATGAACACGCCTGGACCGATTACACCAAGGTCTGGATGTACCCAGCGGGCCAGTGCCTCAACGCCGGCCACTTGCAGGGTTCTGGTTTCCGTCTTCGGCTGGTAATAGGGAATGATCTGGCCGTTCTTGATGGCCTCTTTCAAAAAATCACCATCTACCAGTGGTGAATTTGCGGTCGAATATACTTTTCGTTTCATTGATGCAAGGGCGACCAGATTGTCGAGCTTGTCTTTGCTCATCGGTTTTTTGATTGTGCCGATGATGTTCAATCCATGAATTGTTGCGAGCTTCTCCGCGCTCTCGATCAGAAACCTGTCGGCACTTGAAAGTATTGCAATCGGACCATCATAGGACGAACCTTTCAAATGTCGCATGAATTCAATGCCGTCCATCTCCGGCATTTTCAGATCGCATAGTATCAGTTTGATTTCCTTATTAAATTCACTGATTAACGCAAGCGCTGAATGACCATTGATTGCCTTGAGCACTTTTTTGGCACCTGACGTCAAAAAATAGGTCTCTAGAATCGCCAGTTGCACTGGATCATCATCAACCAGCAATATGGTGTGAATATTTTGCATAAAACCCTATTTCGCCGGAGCGCCGCAATTCTGGGTCAAAACTAACATGGGGCAGATTAATGGCGGGTTGCATCCGGTGGTTCGCGCAGTCTTTTTTTGACTATGGTAAATAGATATCAGGCCCAGGCTTTTGTTTCCGACAACACCGGTTTGTCGGCTGCGGCGATCTCGTCCATCACCAGAACAAATTCATTACCGATTGCCGCTTGAAGTGCCGAGACGTTTTTGCTGACGCCTGCTGCCGATTGCTGTTCCAGATGTTCACAGATAGTCGCAAGCCTTGAGGCGGCAATGTTGCCGCTCATCGACTTCAATGCATGGGCAGCACCTGATATTTTAATCAGATCGCCGGTATTGCATGCCGCGTCGAGATTGTGCAGGGCATCTGGTGCATTTTCGCGGTAAATACTAAACAGACGATCAAGCATTGCATCACCCATGTCGCCGGAAATTTCGCGCAAGGAGTTCAGCACCGCAGGATTGAGAACAGGCTGACCACCTTCAACGTCAACTGGCGTTGAGGTGGCGCTATTTTTACTATCTTTCAAGTTCATTGCTGGTAGCGCTGATTTGTTTTCGCACCATTCGGCAATACAATTTGTCAACAATTCCATGGTGAAGGGTTTCAGCACCCGGGCATTCATGCCGCATTCTTTCCACGCATTGGCGGCATCGCCAGCAACATGGGCGGTAAGAGCGATAATCGGCACGGGTTTTTTTCTTTGTGCATTTTCGTCTTCACGAATAAGCCGGGTCGCGGTAAATCCATCCATTTCCGGCATACTGCCGTCCATCAGAATTATGTCATAAGATTTGACTTTGACCTGAGATAGCGCCTGAAGCCCGTTTTCAACCACATCCGGCGCAATATCGAGCTGTCTCAAAGCCTGAACGATAACTTCGCGGTTAACCGCGCTGTCATCAGCAACCAGCACTTCGAGCCCTTTAAACGAGCGTGCTTCGGGAATTGCATCCACGCGGCTTTCCATCAACAATGCGGGCAATCACATCGCGGCAACCGGTTGACGAGATCGGTCGCATCAATAGTTCATGCGCCCTCTCCTGCTGTATGAGGCTGTCTGCATCAAAATCGCCGATCTGGGAAACTACAACGCATAGTGTTTTTGTTATTTTCAGTGCCAGACTTTCGATAACCTGCGGGCCTGCAACCAGATAGTCCGCAGATAGCCATTCCGGCGTGATGTCTTTTTCCTCGGCCACCCGCATTACAGAAATTCCCAGCTCTTCAAAGCAATTTTGTATTACAATTGCGCCAGGCCCGTCCGGCAGGACAATCACTGCTTTTTTGTTAGTGCCTATTGATTGTCTGGCGAGAGGATTTCGCGATTTCAGTATTTTCACCGGAAGCACGAAGCTGAATGTCGAACCACGGCCAGTTTTGCTCGTTGCTTTCAGTTCGCCGCCCATGGCTTCAACCAGCCGTTTGCAAATGGGAAGGCCAAGACCGGTACCACCGTAATTGCGGGTTGTCGACTGATCAGCCTGAGAAAAGCTTTCAAACACTTTATCGATCTTGTCTTCGGCAATGCCAATACCGGTATCATGTACGGCGAATTCCAGTTGCGATTGACCCGAATTTTCGTCTTTGGAAAGATTTCGAATTGTCACATGGACGCTGCCGGTCTCAGTAAATTTCAGCGCATTATTAACCAGGTTACTGAGGATTTGGTTGAGCCGGGTTGGATCGCCTTCAATGATAGCTGGAACATCAGTCGAGATATCCGCTGCAAGATCCAGCCCTTTATCGTCTGCCCGTTGCCAGAACAGGCTCAGCACATCGTCAACCACACCATCGGGTTCAAGTGGTAATATTTCGAGGTCCAAATGACCGGCTTCGATTTTTGAATAATCAAGCACATCGTTGATAATCGACAACAGGCTCTTGCCGGATTTCATCACCAATTCCGCATAACGGCGATAGCGCGGGGCTAATTCGGCCCCGGCCAGCAACTCCGACATCACCAGCATGCCGTTCATCGGTGTGCGGATTTCGTGGCTCATGGTTGCCAGAAACTCGGATTTTGCAAGTGTTGCTTCCTCAGCCCTGTTTTTGGCGACCCGCAGCTCTTTGGTTCGATCTGCAACCGTTTCCTCCAGTGTTTCCATGTGGCTCGCCAGCGCCCGATCGCGCTTGCGGATATTAACCAGCATGTCGTTGAAAGAATCGACCAACTGCCCGGTCTCGTCGTTGCTCGATTTTTCCGTGGAAATTGAAAAGTCCTGTTTTTCGCGAACCTGGTTCATGGTCGTTGTGAGATTTTTGATCGGGCGCAGAATGCCGGCCTGAATGCGCAATGAAAACGCCAGACCGAGAATAGCGGTGATCATTGCAATTATCGATGCACTGATAAATCCGCTCATCAGCCGTTGTCGAAGGTCGGAGGTATCAGCAACCAGCGCCAGGGTGCCGATGACCGCGCCGGATTTTCTGATCGGGGTTTTTATCTTGACAGAAATTCCCCTTAACAAATCGATCAGTGTAAGTTCGTTGTCAACTCCACCTGTGCGGCCGAGTACAACCCCTGATCCCATGCTGGCGAAGGTTTTGCCGGTATTATCAACAACTTCAACATAGGAAATTTGCGGTATTGCGGCAATTGCCCGAAGCGAAAGCAATGCGTCCGCCCGGTTGCCGGAGCCAAGATGATCAGCAACAGCAGAAGCAAAAACATTTGCAGTCGCTGTAAGTTCGCTTTTTTTGACTTCTGAATAGCGAACGGTTTCCCGCCATGCCGAAGCGCCACTTATCAGCGTTATGGCAATCAGTAATGGAACCAGTACGGTTAGCGCAAGTTTCAGGCCGATGGATGATGTTAATCGCGACATGATTTACGCCTGAACGATGTTCTTGAACTGACCTTTGACTGATACAAACTGTTCAAAATGGATGATGCCAATGATTTTCGATCCCGGATTTACTTGATCAATCTAACCGTGGCGCCGGCAGGGCCAACACCATCGGGCAAGAGAACAGCACTCATCACCATAATATTACCACTGCTGTTGCCCGCGAACGGTTCAGAATATTTCGCAGATGTGTCATAGACAGGTTTTTCTATTTGTTTGGGCCGTTTCAAATGCGCGCAGACCGCGTGCGTTGAAACCCTGTGATAATAACCCGGTAATTTAAACAAATGATTGAATTCACC
>QIIJ01000043.1 GCA_003232595.1 Aurantimonadaceae bacterium
AGTCAGACACTAAGGACAGCTTAGATTCTGCCGGTGGCTGATTTTTCTGGCGGGCTTTGCAGCAATGGTTTTTCGAGCGATTTTCTTGGCCATGAAAAATCATCGACCCGCCCGACAACCAAGCCGCCGGATATTTTACCATCCTGACTTTGTTGCGCACCGGCAAAAGCACGCTCTCCCGCAGCCTTCGGCCCGCCAGCCAGTACCGAACCGCCATCGATTGCCGGATCCTCCAGGTTAATCACAATTGTCTGCCCGGTTTTTGCCGGATCATAGGTTGGTTCCAGGGGTTCGGCATCCGGTTCAAATGTCGGTCGCAATCCTGCCAATGCACCCGTCGAACTGCCACCAACCAGTTTTCTGACAGCCTTTTCAGCATAGAACGCCAGCTTATTCTGGCCGGATCTTGTAACATTAATGCCGTCCGATGAACGCAAACGCACTATCTGGCCTGCCACATTCGGGCCGGACGTAACAAAATTACCATCCGCATCGGAAAAACCATCCCAGACATCAATGAATTGCCCGCCGGCCTTTTCGGCCTTGCCGCGATATATTTCATTAAAATCCAGGAAATCCTGATTCATTTTTTTAAACCGCACCGGTGGCAGACCGAGCCAGATCAGGGGAATTTTCCTGGACCGGATTGCCTGAGCAAATTTTTCGATTCTGAGATTATAGGCCTGATCCCATTCATCACTGCGACGTGGCAGTTTTTTGCCATCAAGGCGCATTAGTTGCCGGTCATTTGTTCCGATCATTGTCAACACCACGGCCGGTTTTTTCTCCTCAATGATCGCCGCGATTTCTTCAGCCCAGTTGTAGTAGTCGAGTCGGATAAACCCGGATGACCCCTTGGTTACCCTGACGACTCTGATGTCGGGAGACTTGTTGAATGTTCTTGTAAGGCCTTTGGCAAGCGCACCGGCAAAAAAATCGCCAACCACAAGCACCACCCGGGCATCCTCAAGTTTTTCAACTTTCGGGACAAATGGCACGGCGGCAACTTTTCTCTTTTTGCGCCGCTTGATCTTCCTGTACCTGGGCTTGCGCCTGGCTTTTTTTTCAATTTTTTGCTGCCTGCCAAAAAGCATTTCAATCAATGTGCGGCGTTTTTTTCTGACTTTCTTGACCCGCTGGGCTTCTGCATAACCGGGATTCTGGTCGCCAGTCTGCGGCAACAGACCGTCCATGGTCAGCAGAAAGGCGAGTGCGAACACAAATACTACAACAGATTTACAAAGCCGCCAGGGCATTTTACTCATTAATCTCCAGAGTTGGACATCTACCCTAGCAAACCTTGACCCGAATGGCTATCACCCGCGCAGTTTTCTCAGCAGCGGCTCTGAGGCAAATCCATCCGGAACCATACCAAACTGCTCTTGCGCCTTGCGAATACCTTTGCGGGAACCACTGCCGATTTTGCCGTCAATTTCGCCATCATACAGACCGCGGCGGGAAAGCTGGCGCTGGATTTCCATGAGGTCGTTTTCGCTCATGCGCGGATATTTGCGCGGCCAGTCCCGTTTGAATTCACCGGCACCGGCAATACGGTCTGCAAGGTGGCCAACGGCCAGCGCATATTTATCTGCATTGTTGTAGCGCTTGAGAACAAAGAAGTTTTTCATAACCAGAAATGCAGGGCCTTTCGGACCGGCAAAACGTTTCAGCACCGCATTGTCGCCGGAGCGCGGAAATCCCTTGCCGTCGGCGCGCTTGACACCGAGCTTCCGCCATTGCCCGAGAGTTTTGGTTTTACCAACGCTTGCCTTGCCTATGCTAGAGGGAAGCCTGACCTCATAGCCCCATTTCCGGCCTTTTCTCCAGCCGTTTTTAACCAGCAGATTGGCAGCGGTTGCCAGCGCATCTGGTATCGAATTCCAGATGTCCTTACGCCCGTCACCATCCATGTCCACCGCCCAGGCATTATAGCTGGAAGGAATAAACTGGGTATGTCCCATGGCCGCTGCCCAGGAACCCCTGAGCTTGTTTGCGGGCATCGTGCCGGACTGAACAATTTTCAGGGCATGAATCAACTGGGTTCTGGCAAATTTGCGCCGTTTTTTATCAGCATAGGCAAGGGTACCGAGCGAACGGAATACATTGCGCAGCGATTTTGGTTTTTCCAGAGCCTTGCCATAGGAAGTTTCCATTGACCAGATAGCCAAAAGGATATTTCTGTCAACGCCAAATCTCTTTTCTATGCGCGAAAGCCAGTTGCTCCATTTCCGCTTCATTTCCCGGCCCTTGGAAACTGTTCTCTCATTCACCCGCGGATCAAAATACATCCACATTTTCTGGGTGAACTCCGGTTGAGAACGGGTTAGTGAAATAATTTCAGGATCAACACTGGTCACCCCTTTGAAGGCGGCTCGATAAGTCGTTCTGCTGATGCCTTTTGAGCGGGCGTAGGAATAAAACCCGTCGATCCAGGCCTCAAACTTTTTGTTCGCCTGTGCAGTGCCTGATATCATTCCCGTTCCAAGGGAAAATACCAGTATTTGAAACAGCACAACGGCAACTGATTTTCTGAAAAACGCAAAATCCGGCATAAATGTTCTCCTGTCGTATTGTCCGGCAGCTCTCACGCCGGAGATTCAGGTGTTGATTTACTCCAAACAAATCAATAATTCGTTTACCATGTTTATCATGGTTGCTGGCAAATTGACAAAGTTTCGCCAAACCATGTTGAAATATTTTAAACCATCCTGTGCCACGACAAGAACCAGAAAAACAGGCAGAATTGAGGAATTGAACAATGGCGGAAACAAAACCGGTTCGAAAAGCGGTATTCCCGGTCGCCGGGCTTGGAACCCGGTTTCTTCCGGCCACCAAGGCCATTCCGAAAGAAATGCTGACGGTTGTCGACCGTCCGGTTATTCAATATGTGGTCGATGAAGCCCGCGAAGCCGGTATAGAGCATTTTGTCTTTGTCACCGGTCGCAACAAGGGCGTCATCGAAGATCACTTCGATCTCCAGGTGGAATTGAACGATACCCTTGCCAAGCGCGGCAAAACCGTTGAAATCCGACAGTTGGAAGAATTGCAACCCAAGCCGGGCCAGACAAGTTTCACCCGGCAACAGGCCCCTCTCGGCCTTGGCCATGCGGTCTGGTGCGCCCGTGATATTATTGGCGATGAACC
>QIIJ01000332.1 GCA_003232595.1 Aurantimonadaceae bacterium
TTCCAGAACATGCGTTTTTGTAATTCTGTTCCAAGTACACCGGGATTGACCCCGTCCTTGCGCACCTCAACAGCAGCAAGCAAACCGTAACTGCGGATATCATAAACGATCGGAATGTCTTTCAATCCGTGCACCGCATCCTGAAAGGCATTGCTCATTCCGGCCGCTTGGTCGAACAGTTCGTCATTTTCATAAATAGCCTGCGTTGCATTGGCGGCGGCGCAGGCGGCTGGATGGCCGGAATAGGTGTAGCCGTGAAAAAATTCAATGGCGTTTTCCGGTGCCGAATTTGTGATGGTATCGTGAATATGGTCTTTGACAGCAACCGCACCCATTGGCTGGCAACCATTGGTCAGCGCTTTGGCCATAGTCATGATGTCGGGTGTAACGCCAAATGCATCCGCCGCAAAGGCGTGCCCGAGCCTGCCGAAACCGGTAATCACTTCGTCAAATACAAGCAGGATGCCATGTTCATCACAGATCGAACGCAGACGTTCGAGATAGCCCCTGGGTGGTACCAGGCAGCCGGTTGAACCAGCGACCGGTTCAACAAAACAGGCGGCAATTGTCGATGCGCCATAGGTTTCGACCATACGGGATAAATCTTCAGCAAGGTTGCCACCGGTTTCCGGCTGACCTTTGACAAAACGTTCTTCCGCATTCCAGGTGTGGCGCATGCACACAATATTGGGCATCAGCGACGAAAATGTTTCCCGGTTGCGCACCATGCCGGAAAGTGATGTGCCGCCAATATTTACACCGTGATAGGCGCGCTCCCGCGAAACCATGCGGGTACGCTGGCCCTCGCCACGGGCCCGGTGGTAGGCCATCGCCATTTTAAGGGCTGTGTCGATTGATTCCGAACCGGAATTGGTGAAAAATATGTGGTTGATTTCTTCAGGTGTAATCCTGGCAATTCTTGACGCGAGTTCGAAGGAACCCGGATGGCCAAGGCCAAAGGGGGCGACATAATCGGTCTGCAGTAACTGTTGCCTGACAGCCTCGGCAATTTCCTCACGGCCATGGCCAAGAGGCGTACAAAAAAGACCGGATGAACCATCAAGAACGGAGCCACCCTTGTGGTCGGTAAGATAAACACCTTTCGCTCCGGTGATAATTCGGGGGTCTGCCTTGAAATCACGATTGGCCGTAAATGGCATCCAGTGGTTTTCCAGAGAATTGACGTTATACATGGCGTATTCCAGAGAATTGAAGGTAATACCTTTTCGCATTTTTGTGCGATTGCAGCAATCCAATGTTGACGATAGGTGCACACCTTCCTAAACCAATAGGTCCAGAACAAATCCATTTCTGGGGCCAGTTTGCGGCAGCTTACGCCCCTGTAATTGGCCAGATACAATCTGCAAATGAAGATACTATGCGAGATATTCTTTTTACTTTGGACAGAAATTCCAAAAAAAGCCTGCAGGCCCAAATCAGGGAATTTATGGTCAGCGTAATCCTTGAAGGTCACTTTGGGGCCGGTGAAAAAATGCCGTCAACCCGAAGATTATCCAAACAACTTGGCATTTCCCGCAATACCGTGGTGATGGTCTACCAAAGCCTCAATGATGATGGATATATTCTTGCATCCGAGCGTTCTGGATATTTTGTTGCGGAAACCAAAATGGCTGTACCTGCGATCGACTTTGGTTCAGTCCAGAAAAACAATGGTGCAAAGGTGAACTGGTCAGAGCGAATTCTGAAAAGCCCGGCACTGCAGCGCAATATTCACAAACCGACAAACTGGCAGGAGTTTCCGTACCCGT
The DNA here is from genome assembly GCA_003232595.1 of Aurantimonadaceae bacterium. GTDB lineage: Bacteria > Pseudomonadota > Alphaproteobacteria > Rhizobiales > Rhizobiaceae > SZUA-100. Next base: position 1,770 of record QIIJ01000332.1, read on the forward strand.
TTGTTTACGGCCAGCCAGATCCAACTCTGTTTCCGATTGCCGACTGGCGCGATTGTGCGTTCAAGGTATTGGGTAAAAAATGGTTTGATTCCTGGAGCGCAGACAGTGTTGATGATGATGACGATGAAATGTTGGTGGAACAGATCCGCACGCACATCCTGCCCAGGCGGGGTATTCTGGTTGGGGAAGACCAGATACTGGTGACCATGGGCGCACAAATGGCGCTTTACCTTTTGGCCAGCCTCTTGGTTGATCATTCCTCAAGTCTGGTGATTGAAGAACCGGGATATCCCGATCTCAGAAATATTTTCGGGCTGCGCACGCAAAACATCACAGCCGTGCCGATTGATGCGCTGGGATTGACGGTTGATGAACGACTGGCTGCAGCCGACATAGTTTACACCACACCGAGCCATCAGTTTCCAACAACTGTTACAATGCCGCTGGAACGACGAATAGCCCTGCTGAAATCGGCCCACGATAACGATTTCCTGATAATTGAGGACGATTATGAATTGGAAACATCTTATCAGGGGGTTCCAGTTCCGGCGCTCAAAAGTCTGGATAGTGACGGCAGAGTGGTCTATGTGGGCAGTTTCTCCAAGACCCTGTTTCCGGGATTGCGCCTTGGTTTCATGGTTGCTTCAAAAGACCTGATCAGGGAAGCGCGTGCCTTAAGACGGCTGATGGTGCGCCATCCGCCGTCAAGCAATCAGCGTATCACCGCGTTCTTTTTGTCACTTGGTTATTATGACGTGCATTTAAGGCGTCTTCATCGCGCCTACCGCGAACGCTGGCAGGCAGTGGTTGACGCCCTGTCCAGGGAGATGTCAATTTCTGCCGGAGCTGCAGGTTTTGGCGGTACATCCTGCTGGGTCAGGGGTGCGGATGATCTTGATGCGGAAAAGCTGGCCAGGCTGGCCCTTAAAAAGGGCATTATCATTGAGCCCGGCAGTGTCTATTTTGCCCTGCCTCCCCAGCCGAGAAACTATTTTCGCCTGGGGTTTTCATCGATACCAGCAGCAAAAATTCCGGAAGGTGTCAAAATACTTGCCTCCCTGATTGCGTCATCAAGGTGATCAGTCTTTCCACCGCTCCCAGGGGTTTTCCCCGGTGCAGGTATAGCCGATAGAGCACGAATTACGGTCGCGGGTGCGCACAAAAGCCCGATTGACATAGTCTCCAGGTGGACAATAGGACTGGCCGGCGACAAAACGATCAAATGTATTGCGTCCGGTGCTAAGCACAACAGCTCCACGGGAATAAACCAGATCTTTAACCTGATTGCAGGAGAGTCTGGTTGTATTCGGGCGGGTCTGAGCGACCGGAGCAAGTACAGGCAGTACTGTCACTCCGATTGCAAGTGATAC
>QIIJ01000529.1 GCA_003232595.1 Aurantimonadaceae bacterium
GTTCTCCATCTTTGAATTTCTTTTTGACTGGTACTGCAAGATACTTCAGCTAAACCTTCGCCCAGGTTTCCCTGAGAAAATCATGGCCAAATCGGTAGACCTCTTCGCGCTCGGGAAAAAAATCGCGCCACACCCGGGTGGCGGCGGCAAGGTCCGGCATCGCCCGGCCAAATGCCTCAATGGTACACCAGCCATCATAGCCGCCATTCTTTAATGCAGCCAGCGTGGGTGCCCATGGCACATGCCCCTTGCCCGGCGTTCCCCGGTCATTTTCGGAAAGATGGACGTGGTTGATCGAGGCAAGATTAGGCTCAATGATCCCAACAGGGTTTTTTTCTTCTATATTGGCGTGAAAGGTGTCGTAGAGCAGACCGTAATTTTCAGCCCCTACCCGCTGGACAATTGAGGCTGAATCTTCAACCGTATTCAACACATAGCATTCAAATCGGTTGAGTGGTTCAATCGACAGCTTGATATCACGCTTTGCAGCATATTGCGCCGCGCGTTTGTGCACGGCAACCAGATTGGTGCGCTCATCTTCACTTGGTGGTTCGCCGGAAAAAACACCAAGTGGCTGGTGAAACGGTCCGCAAAGCAATTCACCCCCGGCTGCTTCGAGGCAATCTGTGGCCCAGCGGATATGGTCGAGGGCCGTATCCTGTATTTTGCTGTCCTCACTCAGGCAGTCGTGGGCTTCATCAGGCATTATGCATACAGCCGTCACCCGCAATCCGCTGTTGCGGGCCGCCTCGCCAACCTTGGCAAATTGCTCGGGCGTACCCTCAAAGATCGGCAGCTCTATGCCATCATAGCCGGTCTTTTTCAGGGCATCAAAAATTGGATAATGCTCATCTGTGACATTGGTGGTCCACAGGAGCATATTGAAACCAAGCAGCATAATAATTCCTTTCAAGTTTCTCGCGATAACCGCTGATTCAAGCGGGCTTCACGGGCAGGCTTTCCATGGCGTTGCGCGTATCATCAAATGAACGAATACCGGCATCCGAGCCCAGACCGGAAGCCACAAGCGCCGCCGAGGCTTGCGCAAAGCGCAAAGATGTTTCGAGGTCCATTTTGTGGTGAAGGGCGGTGATAAACCCTGCATCGAATGCATCACCGCAGCCGGTGGTATCGACAATCTCGATATCGTAGGCCGGAGAGGTTTTTCGGGTACCGTCTTTGCCGGCAAAATAGGCACCATCCGGCCCCAGTGTGAATACGCAGGCCTGCGCACCTGCATCCATCAAAACCACAGCACAATCATCTGCTGATTGTTGACCGGAAAGATCGCGGGCCTCTTCAATGGATGGCATGAAATAATCAATATGGGGCAGCAAGGGTTTAACGATATTGATTGTATTTGCATCAGTTGCAATCAGATCAAAGGTGACTGTGCACCCGCGGCGTTTGGCTTCGGCCAACAGAATTTCGCTTGGCGGACCATCAAGGGTCCGAAGAAGCCCGGTGCCACCAAGATGGATGATCGGCGCGTCAAAGACCTGATCATACATTGCGGGCGGGACATCAAAATGATCGGAGGAACCACGCACATGCAGGGCGGGACGGTCTCCATTGGGTCGAACATTGAGAATGGTGGCTGAAGTCGGCACGCCGGGAAGCCGCTGCATGGCGGAAATATCGACACCGTGTTTTTCCAGGGTCAACAACACCCAGTCGGCTTTTTCATCTTCACCAACGGCCCCGACAGCCAGACAGTTCAGCCCGAGTTTTGCGGCATCAACCACTGTGCCACCGGCCGTGCCCGCAACCGTTAATCGAATTTCCTCGATAAATTCCACATTCCCGCCATCGGGGATTTTGGTGACAGGTCGCCCTAAGACATCAAGAATGTAAAGTCCAATCATTGAAACATCATGCGCCATGGCTCATTTTTTCCCTTTGAGTTTGTAAACGGCGAACCACATGATGATATCGGCAACTGCAATTCCCCAGTAGAGCGGCTGTGCCCAAAACGGTTTTGATGATACTTTTACAAGTAGTGAGACACTGGGTGCCGTCAAAAATACCAGGCCATAAAGATGGGCCGCCGCAATGGATACCAGCAACGCGGTGAAAAAAACCACCAGCACTACAGATGCCGCAAACAGGATTGAACGTATCGGAGTTCCAGGCTCCGCCAGTGGCAACAGGTTGTTGGCCAGTGCTGCCACAACAACCAGGCCGCAACCAATTGAGAACACAACCAGGCTGAATGGCTGAAAGATCATGAAAAGCGCAAGGATCCCCAGCCCGATGATTAAAAACTCAAGGCGCAATGCGCCGGAAAGAGATAGTTTTTTGTTTTCCAACACAGGCATTATCAAATCGCCTTTCCCTGCTCACTAAACAATTGCGTTTGCCCGACATCCGGTACAAGGTGCAGCACATCACCAATGCGCACACGGCGCTCGCGGGGTACCACAACGCGAATTTCCGTATCGGAATTGTTTCGTGCATGAATGAGGGTTTCAGCGCCCATCGGTTCAATAATTTCGGAACTGACGGTAATGGAGTTGGCGCTTGCTTCTGATTGAAGTGAAAATGCCCGTGGGCGAATTCCAAGCGTTACCTCTTGCGAAGCAACAGTAGATACGGCATCGCCAAGATTCAGTTTCAGTAACTCACCGTCAAGCATTAACGCGGCTTCCTGCCCGGTGGTATCTGTAAGTCTGGCTTCCAGCAAGTTCATTTGTGGCGTTCCAATGAAACTCGCAACGAACACATTTGCAGGCTTTGCAAACACTTCGTGGGGAGTGCCGATTTGTTCGATCACACCATCACGCATAATTGTAATGCGGTCAGCCATTGTCAGCGCCTCAAGCTGGTCGTGGGTGACAATCACGGTTGGTTTTGACAGGCCAAGAAGGACCTCCTTGATCTGGGCCCGCATGGATTCACGCAGTTCCACATCAAGACGGGAGAGTGGTTCATCAAAAAGGAAACAACTGGGTTTGCGAATGATTGCACGGGCAACGGCAACCCGCTGTTTTTCGCCTTCAGAGATTTCAGAAGGCCGTCGATCAAGAATATCAGCTAATTGTAAAATTTCTGCGGCATCCGCCACCCGAGCCTGCTGTTTGGATTTCGAAAGATTTTCCGCATAGAGCGGGAACGTCAAA
>QIIJ01000223.1 GCA_003232595.1 Aurantimonadaceae bacterium
ATCCTGAGCACTGGCTGCACTGAATGCACCGGCAATATTGAAAACAACAAACAACAAAACCCTCATGATTACAGCTTTTTGCCGGAAAAGATCGCCGCACGTTTTTCCAGAAAGGCGGACACACCTTCCAGATAGTCCGATGAACGCCCGGCCTCGCGCTGCAACTTCCTTTCAAGATCAAGCTGTGTATCAAGGCTGTTGGTGGCGGCGGCGTCAAGCGCCTTTTTGGTAAGGGCAATGCTAAACGTCGGTGCTTTGGCAAAATCCCGCATCATTGAGTGCGCTTCATCCATCAGGGCCTCATCATCAACCGCCCGCCAGATCATGCCCCATTGTTCTGCCTGTTCAGCCATCAACGGCATAGCGGTCAAAGCCAGTCCACGAGCCCTCGCCTGCCCCACAAGACCGATTTTGGCAAAAGCCTGAATAAAGCGGGCGGATTTTGCTGCCAGGACAATATCGCAGGCAAGCGCAATATTTGCACCTGCCCCGGCAGCCACGCCATTCACAGCACAAACGACAGGCATTTCAAGCGCCCTGATCTGGCGGATCAGCGGGTTGTAATACTCCTCAAGCGTAGCTCCCAGATCAGGATTTTCGCCAGGCATGGCCGGATCGCGGTCGCCAAGATCCTGGCCAGCACAAAACCCCCTGCCTGCACCGGTGATCATAACTGCACGACAGTCCTCGTCATTTGCAACCTCTTCAAGAGACTCACGCAAGGCAAGATGCAGTGACACATTGAAAGCATTGAGCCTGTCGGGTCGATTAAGGGTCAGCACCCGGTAACCTTCCTGCTTTTCAACCAGCAGAACGTTGTCAGTCATTGCACCCTCCATGGTCTTTTTCAGTGCGGACACTGGCACAGGTCGCAATCAGCATCAATTGCTATTGTGCCGCCCGAATGGGCAGATAATCAAAACCCCTGAACCGCGCCCGTCTGGCACGAATGATTGTACCATCAACATGCAATCGGGGATAACGCGCAAATATAGCTGCAAGCGCTATCCGTGCCTCAATACGCGCCACCGTCAGCCCGGCGCACAGATGCGGCCCCTGGGCAAACGCAAAATGAGGGTTTTTGCCACGGTCGAGCTGAAATTCGTCAGGGTTGTCAAATACTGTCGGATCGCGATTTGCCGCGCCGATGCTCAAGGTGATCTGGGTGCCTTGCCCGTAGGTGACGCCATCAATTTCGAAATCAGTGGTCGCTTGACGGTTGCCCAGTTGATTAGGGCTTTCCATGCGAAGGATTTCCTCAACCGCTTTGGGCCATAGCGACGGGTTCTCTTTCAGTTGCTGCAATATCGGAGGTTTTTTTGACAACAACAATATACCACTGGCAATCACATTTGTTGTGGTCTCATGGCCGGCATTGAGCAGGAAAATACAGTTTTGCAGCAATTCGCGGTGCAAGATACCATCCGGCACCTCGCGGATCAGACGGCTTAAAATGTCATCGTCGCTATCTGTCATCTCTGCCTTGCGCCTTTCCACCAGTTCTTCGAGATATTCAAGAAATTCCTCAACAGAACGACAACCGAGATCAAACTGAACCTTTGAGATTGCCGGTTCAAGCGCGCCCAGTATTGCCAGCGACCAGTCGCGCAATGGCTCACGCCGGTCTTGCGGGATCATCAACAGATCGCCGATAATACGAATAGGGATAAGCGATGAAAAATCCGCCACCGCATCAAATATCGAACCCTGCTCAATATCTGCCAGCAATTGATCTACCAGCTCTCGCACCTGCTGTTCCAGCGGTTGCAGTGCACGAGGTGCCAGCGCACCAACAATCGCCTTCCGCACTCTGGTATGCAGCGGTGGATCATTGAACACAAGGCTGCTGGTATGATGTTCAAACAGCAGGCTGTCGCCAAATGCAGGCTTAAACGCCTTTTTTTTGTCCGAAGAAAATATAGCTGTATCACGATAGACCCGGCCAAGGTCGCGGTGACGGGTGAGCAGAATTGACCCGTCCGGCATCAACCGCACCGGCGTCTGTTCTCGTAGCCCGTGATAATACGAAAATGGGTTTTCGTAAAATTCATCCGGCAGATCGCGCAGGTCAAATCCTGCAAGTTCGCGGGTGGTTTTAGCCTCTATCACAGCGTTCATGTCCTATGGTTTGCAATGTTGTGCCGGACTGTCAACCGGACACATTCAAACACCTGCCAAAACTTGCGATCGTCAGTAGCACCAATGGCAGATATGTGCATAATTGCTGCAGTTGAACTCACCTGCAGGCACCTGATGTCATCTGACAACACTGAAACCGTTACCGCCGCAATGCTGGTCATTGGCGATGAGATTTTGTCAGGCCGTACCAGGGACAAAAACATTGGATTTATCGCAGATTACCTGACAGCCATCGGTATAAATCTTGAAGAAGTGCGCATTGTACCGGATGATGAGGACCGCATTATCGCAGCGGTCAACGCGCTTCGAACAGCCCACACATACGTTTTTACCACCGGCGGCATCGGACCGACCCATGATGACATTACAGCTGAAGCGGTTTCAAAAGCCTTTGGGCTGCCTTGCGAATTTCATTCCGAGGCGTTGGCGCTTCTGGCCGCTCATTACAAATCGCGCAATATGGAATTCACCGAGGCCCGCAAACGTATGGCGCGTACTCCGCGTGGAGCAAGCCTGATTGACAATCCCATATCCATTGCGCCGGGCTTTCGCATCGAGAATGTCCATGTCATGGCGGGCGTGCCGGTGATCATGCAAAAAATGATGGACGCAATCGCACCAACTCTAAAAACCGGGGTGAAACTGCAGTCAGCCACGGTGGATTGCCCCTTCGGTGAAGGCACAATCGGAGGGCCGCTGGGTGACATTCAAAAGGATCACCCGGATACAATAATCGGGTCTTATCCAAAATTCAGTGATGGTAGTTATTCCACCCAGATTGTCATTCGTTCCAGGGATAACGCCGCAATTGAGGCGGCCAGATCTGACGTGGAGGCGATGCTGGCAGGGCTGAACTGATAGCTGACTACGCCCGCCAGCGCAGGAAATATTTCTCTGCCCGCCCGATTACCCAGGCAAAGCAGAGACCCAAAACAGAAAGCACCGCTACACCGGCAATCAACTGATCCGTCGCAAACAGGCTGCCTGCCAATAATATATAAGCTCCGATGCCAAATTCCGCCCCGATCATTTCTGCCGCCACCAGCAGTATTATGGCAATCGATGCCGAAATGCGGCAGCCGGACAAAATTGCAGGAAGCGCACCGGGAAAAATGATCTTGCGCACAATCGACGACCAGGAAAGCCCGAAGGATTGTCCCATGCGGATAAGATTGCGATCAACATTATCAACCCCGCCATAGGTCGCGATCACAGTTGGAAAGAATGTTCCAAACAGGATAACAGGATTGTTGCGACCTTCGATCCTTCGCCAATGCCAAACCAGATAATAAACAATGGTAACAGGGCGATTTTCGGGATTGGAAATATGGCTGAAACCAATGGCGACAAACCGGCCCGCGCCACAGAAGAAAGACCGATTGCAAGTCCGGCAATTATCCCGAGCGCACTGCCGCAGACCCAGCCGATGATCAGCCGTTGCAGCGAAGCGGACAGATGCACATACAGCATGCCGAAAGGCGGTAAATACTTCTGTTGGCGACGGCAAAACAAGCCCGGAGATAAAGCCGGTACGCGACCCAAATTCCCAAAATGCTATGAGGCCAATAAAAACAAAGGGCGAGATGATGCCGAGTGGTCTGATTTCGAAACTGCCGCCGCGATAGGGGACAGTCTTGATCTCGTCTGCCTGCCCGGAAGATTGGTCCTCAGCCATCGATCAACTCCATATCAGCGGCCAGTGCCTCATCACGCATCAGTTCCCATAGTTGCTGCTGTTTTTTGTCGAGCTCCACGATGTGTTCAGCACGCTGATTAAGCGGAATGTCAATATCAACGACATGTACCCGGTCGCCTTGACAACACAACAATCCGGTGGCCCAGCCGCACAGCCTCGGCAAGATTGTGCGTAACATAACAGGCGGTAAAACCCTCATTCATCCAAAGATCAATCAGGTCACCCATCAGCAGTTCACGGGTTTGACTGTCAAGCGCAGACAAAGGCTCATCCATCAACATGACGGCCGGGCGCACGCTCAGTGCCCGGGCAATGGCAACCCTTTGTTTCATGCCACCGCTAAGCTGCCGTGGCAGGGCATCACCAAACTCCGCAAGGCCAGTCCGGCGCAGAACATCATCGATAACTCGCCCACGCTCCTTGCTGCCAAGGTCGTGGTCTTCCAGTGCAAGCGAAACATTACCCTTCACGGTGCGCCAGGGCAGAAGGGCGAAATCCTGAAAAATATAGGTCAACGGATTAAGCGAACCCGGTGGCGGTTCGCCAATTTGTTGCACCTCACCAACTTGCGGCTGTTCCAGCCCGCCAATCAAGCGCAGCAGCGTAGATTTTCCGCAGCCTGAAGGCCCGACAATGCAGACAATCTCGCTTTGCCGGATATCAAGGTCGATATTCTTGAGAACCTGCAATTCCTCATATGCATGGGAAATATTATTTAGACGAAGGTCCATCAGTACCCCGGGAGCATGCAATTACCCCGGCGCAATACCACGCCGGGACGGTTGCAATCGTTATCTGGCCCGGACCTAATAGGTTTCAACGAAACTCGTATCAACCAGCATGTCCATGGTGATGTCTTTTGATACCAGACCCTCGGACTTGAACCAGTCAAGCTGGTCCTTGACATTGGTTGTGTTGAGCTTGGCATTTTTGTTGATGCGCATCGCACCGTTGCGAATGGAAGGTGCTGCTTTTTCGTAAGGACGGCTTGTATAGACATATTTGTGGATCAGTTTCACCATGTCTTCACCGGCCTGATCGCCAGCTGACTTGTCAACCAGGGCCGCATTGAAATCATCAGCACCCTTCGAGAATGCTGCAAGAAACTTTTTCACCAGCTCCGTTTTGTTGGCTGCATTATCAGCAGAAGTGAATACGGTGGTGACCTGATAATCCGGGATATAGTCGGATATATTACCGATGATTGTCACGGTAGGCCCGTTGGCGAGACCCTTGGCGATGTGTGGCACAATCGACCAGGCGTCAATCTGGCCGGATTTCAATGCACCAATAATAGCGCCAACTTTCTGCAAAAACCTTCCTTTGCTGCAATCTTGGAAGCCATATACTGAAATGATGATCCTGCCTGGGTGATGCCATAGGTACGTCCCTTAAGCATGGCAGGCGTGGTGACACCTTCATCAAAAGCTTTTTGCGACACAAGGATCATTTGACCATCAATGCCCGCCTCTTCGTGCAGCGCACCACCGACAACCTTGATAGCACCCTTTTTGGCAAGGTTGATCAACGCGCCGGAGATCGCGGTAACACCAAAATCCACATCGCCTGCAGCAATTGCAACAGCCATTGGCTGGGCTGCCTGGAAAAACTTGAATTCAACCTCAAGCCCCTGCTCCTTGAAGTAACCGCGCTCAAAGGCAACAAAACTGGCTGCATGTGAAGTAAAGCGCAGAGCGCCCACGGTGATTTTTTCCTGCGCAATTGCGCTGCCTGCTGCAAATGTTGATACAGCAATCATGCCGCTGCATGCCAGTGCTGCAAATTTTCTGCGTGTAATGGAAATCATGAATTTTCTCCCTGTTGTTACAACTATCCGGGTTATTGCCGGTTTTTTGATCAAGACGTGGCAATTAGAGCAACATCTTTGGCGGTATGCATAGTGAGGCTTATGACCAAAGGCAATGGCAGAGATAATATGCAGACCAACACTTTACCGGGTTGATGGAATTTGTTGCATGGGATTTTTTCCCATTTTCTCTATTTTTGGCATCCCTTCCCAGCCTTTATGACGAGCCTGTCGATCTGCAGCGTAGGCTTTATGTTTGATAACCCATTGTTTTTACCTGCTTTGTTCGCCCAACCCTCTGCCCTTCGACAGGTTCAGGATGAGGAATTCAGAAGATTTGGCCAACCAAATAGTAATTTTCCAATAAAAATCCTATCCGTATTATTCCTCAATTATGTAGACTGTGTCTATCGCCTCGTGAAACACCGGACCATGGATCGGTCGGGGCGGCGGTGCTCTTCGGGTGGGCTACGGTAGCTCACTGGGTGATGAACCTCGACGCCCGCGTTGCTTTGCAACGCAG
>QIIJ01000420.1 GCA_003232595.1 Aurantimonadaceae bacterium
TAGCGTGTTCGATTTCAATGCCCAATATCTCGGCGATGGCCTGCGCCATATCCGCACTTGCGCCGTCCAGTTCGCCGGCGCTGGTGATGATGTCGTAGGGCGGAAACGACCCATGGTTCACCGATATCATTTTACCAGCGTCCAGAATGTCCTGCGGTAGTTGTGCTTGCAGCTCCGCATTGAATTCCTGCTTGTCGATCATGACATCTGAAGTCTGTGCCAGCGCCATACCGGACAAAAACCCGGAAATCACAAGTGCTGAACTAAATACTGATGATAGTCTCATTTTCTCTCTCCCTAGTTGGTAGTGTGGTTTCAGTTTCATGGCTTACATCACCCGAGCACTCACCTGAGTGTTCAGGAAATCGTCTACTGTCGGAAAAAGCATTTCCGGTGTTAACCTGGTCTGGCAAATGCCCTGGGCGTTCATCGCCTCTAAAAACCCGGCAATCATTTGATGATTTGCTTGCAGGCCGCTTTCATCCCAATTGCCGGGTAAGTTTTTTGCGCAGAACGCCACATCTTCAATGAACCAGGGTGAGGTTTCCGCGAATTTTTGGCGCTTTTCGCTCCACAGCATTCGTGACTTGTCCAGCAAATCACACAGCTCTTGTGGCAACCAGGGATGCTGTTCAACCAGCGAAGCCTTAATACCCAGAATGTGATGGCCGGGCACATAGCCGACCTGATTGAAGTACGCCATTTCGGTCCGTTTGACATCGCTGAATACAAACCGAAATTTTGACCCACGGCTAAAAAACCCGTGCGGCATGAAAGGCGTCAGGATCGCATCCAATGCGCCGTCCTCAAGCAATTCTGTCATTGATGTCTCGTCAGGTATGGCTTCGATATGCCCCGGTCGGCCAAAGCCTGCGAGCCGATCAACAACCGGGTGGGCATCGGTCAGGCGACCGACGAACCAATGCACATCTTTGATGCCTACGCCGGCATTCAGAATCGCTTGACGGGTCCAAATATTGCCGCTGTCCTGCCAGCCGGTCACGCCAATCCGGCATCCCTTGAGATCTTCAAAGCGCCGGATATTGTGTTCAACGAGCGTAATTGCGCAGCGATGCCGAAATCCGCGCATCAAGAAATTGGGAACACCAAACACATCGTTTCTACCCTTGGAAACAGCCGTTGCATATCGGCTTAACGATATTTCGCTGGCATCAAAATAATCATCCGCCCCAAGATCCAGCGGCGGCATATCCGTGCGCGACACTTCGATTTCCAGACGATCTGAACCGACATCGCTCAAAGCAAGCGGTGTTAAATTGTCCCAATCTCGAAGAGCCAGTTTCAGTCCGATACGCACAAAAAAACCCCAGTCTAGCGATGTGAAAACAGCTGGCAAATAGTAAGTGTTCGCATCCTATCAGCATTGTTTAGTATTTTGTGTCAAATGTTATTATGTTACTGAACATAAAAAGGGATCGCGCATTGAAAGAGACAATAACGGCCGAATGGCTGGCCGAAAAAATCTCCGTAAGAACCGTACGGGGTATTGGTGAAATCACGATCTCGTTGATCAGAACCGGCGAAATTCCAGTGGGGGCCCAACTACCGACTGTGCGTGATCTGGCCTTTCATTTAGGTGTGAGTCCGGCAACAATTTCACAGGCTTGGAAGGAATTGCGTCGGCAAAAAATTGTCGCTGGCAAAGGCCGAAAAGGATTGTGGGTTTTGGGGGATCTTCTCGCGCCAAAGCCATCGCGTTTGGCGGGAATTGCTATGTTCAAAGAAGGGGTGCTGGACCTGACAAGTGCTGTGCCAGATCTCGCGCTTCTGCCGTCACTCAACGACGCATTAATCCATGCTCAATCAGCGTATCAGCTGAATTTGTATGAACGCACGCCTATTTTGCCGGAATTGCGAGAAGTCGTTGAAACGCGATGGCCGTACAAAGCGGAGTCCTATTTGGCAACGAACGGCGGTTTCAATGCGATTTACTCGGTTTTGCATGCGTTGGTTCGCCCAGGAGCAGCCATCGCCATCGAAATGCCAACGACTTTACGGGTTCTTGATATTATTGAAGACCTCGGCGCTGAAATGTATCCTGTTTATTGTGACGAGGAAGGGCCGCTACCGGATTCGCTTACTCATGCGCTGCAAAGACGCCCGACCGCATTTTTTTATCAACCACGCGCGCATAGCGTGACGGGTTTTCCAACCAGCCGGCAACGTTTGCAGGATATCGCCGAAGTTCTATCCCACAGTGATACGCTGATTATTGAGGATGACGGGCTCTCCGACGTTTCCGCCTATGATCCGATAAGTTTGGGCACGCATTTGCCAGATCAGGTGATTCACATTCACTCATTTTCAAAGTCTCTCGGACCGGATCTTCGTCTCGCGGTACTGACCAGTACGGAAAAACTCACCGCCCAAATTCAATCATTTCGCAGTTTCAGTGCGGGCTGGACAAGCCGGTTGCTTCAGGCCACAGGTGCCTGGCTATTGAACGACGCCAAATCGATGCAGCGGGTACATGTGGCAAAGGCCACCTATTCCAAACGGCGGGAAGAATTGCAAAAGCAGCTCGCTCTGTACGATATCAATTTACAGAACAGTGGCGGCTTATGTGTTTGGATCCCGGTTGATTCTGAACAATTTGCGCTCGTGACGCTGGCCTTTCACGGCGTTGCAGCTTTACCGGGTGCCCAATTTTCCACCGTTCCAACTAGCCACATTCGAGTTGGGATCGGCAATCTGACCAATCAACATAAAGAAGTTGCCGAGATTATCGCCGCCGCTGCTGGCAGACTTGTCCAGCCCCAAAGTAAAGGACCATTTTTTGCGCCAACTTCAGCCGCCAACGCCGGTTGAAAACTGACCCGCTTGGCCAGTCAGAGGCGCGGCCACGCCAGACGCGACTTTCGTTCTTTCGCAAGATGTCTACGTGCGCACAATGGAGCTGCCAGAAGGCGTCAAACGGGACACGGTCTCAGAAGACTTTCTGAACCAGTTCCGGTGACGGCAACTCGTGGCACTCGTTACCTTAGCTCCGCCCCATCGGGCAGAGCTTTTTTTGTGCAAGACGCTGGTCGTCGCAGCACCACTCGTCCCCCGAATTGTTGCCCGCTGATCTGGCTCGAAAAATTCGAG
>QIIJ01000134.1 GCA_003232595.1 Aurantimonadaceae bacterium
CGACACGCAACCTGATGACGGACTTACGTGAAGCCGGTACCGTCACCGGCGGCCCGGCCCCGTTCAGCAAAAAAGACCGTTCGGCGTATCTCTCGACCCTGGAAAACATGGTGGTCCGTCTGAAACGGGAGCGGTGAATACCCGCCAGGGAAATATTGTTCCGACCGGGCTGGTAACGAGCCGTTTCCCAACTCGGCCACCCATGGGAGTATCCTCTAGGGGTAGCTGCGTGGGGGAGCGGGCCGGTGCCGTCTAAACCTGTTACGCTCAAGAACCTACGGGATTAAGTGAGGTTCATTCCCGAGCAGAATACATCACCACGCCCGGTTACTTTATGTCGCATGACCGATATTGATGGCGACAACCTGCGCGCATTAATCAGGCAATCCAGCCTTTTTCAGACTTGCCAGCCAAATTCTGCGATTTTCAGGAGAATTTCGGGATCCTGCGAATCGCCGCCGCATCGCTGAGATAGACAGATTTGGATTTATGGCCAGTGCAGCATCGATGGCTGTTTGAGCTTCGGGCTGTCGATTGAGTTCAGTGAGGTTTGCCGCGCGCAACAAATGATAGAAGACGCGCCAGGTGTTACTTGTTGCTACCGTTCCCAATTGGCGCGCTGCTTCGAGCGCTTCCTCATGGCGACCAAGGTGAAACAGGATATGGCCTTTATAGAAGTACATATTCTGCAAAAGTGGATCGCGAGGGCTGAGTTTAAGAGCCATTTCGATCTGGGGTAAGGCGCGTTTTTGAATTCGGAACCAATCCAAAGTATGTGCCAGTTCCAGCCTGATGCGGGCATCATTGGGATTGAGCTTTACCGCCCGTTCGAGATTTGCAATGGCTAAATCGGCTTTCCCGGTGAAGCGATAAATGTATCCCAATGCCGCATGGGCTTGCGCATCGCGGTCATCCAGCTCGATTGCACGTTTTGCTGCCTCAGTCGCTGAAACCAACGATTCCTGCGGGTTATCTGCCCACTGGAAAAAGAACATCGTACCCAGAGCACGAGCCAACAAGCTATGGGCTGCAGCAAATTCAGGGTCGCGGTCAATCGCCTGCAGCGCGAATTGCACGGCCTCTTCTTGTGCTGCTTGTGTATAGGTCGCTTGTCGGGAGCGTCCGCGTAAATACAATTCCCACGCTCCCAGGTCTTCGGTAGGTTTGTCGCTCAAGCGCTGGGTGCTCGCCTGAAAAATTTCCGGGAGCAAACGGCCCGCAATCGCTTGACTGACTTCATCCTGAACGTTGAAAATATCCGTAAGTTTACGGTCAAAAGTTTCGGCCCAGATCGTTTCCCTGGCATCGATGTCTATAAGTTCGCTGCTCACCCGAATCCGATCACCGTCGCGACGCACACTTCCGCGCACCACGTAGCCAACCCCTAATTCACGCGCGATTTCGACCGGATTTGCGGTTTTATCCACGTAGGAAAATATCGTGGCGCGAGAGATTACAAACAATTCCTGATAGCGAGACAATTTAGCAATCAAGTCATCGGTCAACCCGTCAACAAAATATTGGGCTGAATTTTGCCCGCCGAGGTTTTCAAACTGCAGCACAGCCAAAGAGGGTTTGTCGGCGACAGGATCTATGGACTTGTTCGCAAATAGCACCAGTCCCAAGACAACAAATGTTGCCGCCGCAACCAACACAACGGCGATAAAATGTCGCGGGTGGGCCTTTGTGGCGCCAACAGGGGTATCTACGACCGATACAGGTGCGACGAACTGAAAACCCCGTTTGGGAAATGTTTTGATAAAACGAGGCGTTGTCGCGGTGTCAGCCAGGGCTCGCCGAACCGCGCGAATCCGCGTGTTGAGTGCGGCATCCGTGATGGCGCGCCCTTGCCATATTTCCTCAATCAACTCGTCTTTGCTGACGATCCGGTCGCTGTGTTGAACCAGAAAATCCAGCAGACGGATGGCCTGGGGTTCCAGGGCAACAGGCTCGTCCAGTCGTGTCAAACCACTGCCGGATGGATCAAACTGAAAGTCGTCAAAATAGTACATCTGAGGTACGACATCTTTCTGATTTGTCAGTTTAATATCATAAAAATGTCAGTCTTCTATCAAGTTTATCCGAGCGAAATCCTCCAGTAACGCTTCATCGGCAGGTGCCTAGACACCGGATTAAACTTAAGATTGGAGACTTAAAATGCAACTTGCTAAATCTTTGACGACCGCCATTGCATTTGTTTTTATCAGTCACAATGCAATTGCTGGAACGGAGCTGGAAGCAGCAGTTAAAAACGGCGGTGAGGTGTTGAAGGCGAATGCCATCTCCGAACTAATGGTCGGTAAAGTCGTGACCGCCAGAGCGGGCGAGAAAATGTTTCGATTTTACTATGACCCAAGCAATGTTTTGCATGGTGAATTGACAAATGGAGGTTGGAAAGGGTCAGGGGCCTATGCAATCACGGACAACAATCAGATTTGCGTATCTATGGCGGCAGACAAAGGTCGCTATCGCTGTTTGACGGTGGTACGCAACGGCGAAGCGGTGCAAAAGTTCAACGTCGAAGGCAAGATGGTCTTTGAATTGCTGGGCATCAAACCTTCAACGGGCCTTTGACAGCAAGGGCACAATTTTTCAGGACCCTTCGTGCGTAAGAGAGACGAATCAACAAACACCCATCTCATCCCACGACCTGACAATACCCCATGTCAAAACCCAGGTGCCGGAAACGATAGTTTCCGGCATTTTCCTACGCCTGCCGTTGACATTCGAGCAAAGGCTTTCACCTCCCTTGGCCTGACAATCAGCACCGGCGGCTCTGGCAATGACCGGGCACCGGGGCTAAAATCTATGGTGGCCGAAGCCCATGCCAAGGTTGTATCAAGAGATCAATGCCACCGGGCAAAATGCCCTGAAGTCCGCAAAAACGGTCCCGTAGCTCAGTCGGATAGAGCACCAGATTCCTAATCTGGGGGTCGCAGGTTCGAATCCTGCCGGGATCACCAATCAAACCCGCGGGGGAGGTTCGACTGGAAAATCCATCGCCATGTGTTGGCATTATCGCCAATCCGGTTTCGGCGCGGGATATCCGCCGCATCGTCGCCCATGCCGGCAATATGCAGATCACCGACCGGGCCAATATCGTCCTGC
>QIIJ01000397.1 GCA_003232595.1 Aurantimonadaceae bacterium
TTTTCGATCTCAGAAAAGCGCCGCCAGAAACCGGCTGATAAATTGATGCCTCCAACAGCCGTCTGCATGTAGAAGCCAATGAGTGGAATTTTCTCGGCAATCGCCCGGCAATGTGCGATAATTTCGTCCTCACCGGCGCTGCGATAAGCGGCAAGATTGAGCAGTCCTGCATGATAACCAAGCGCCAGCGCAATATCGGCTTCTTTTTCAGCCTGATCAGTCCGGCCAACCAGTCCGGCAATGCGCAGCAGTGGTTTTTGCGTCCAGTCATCCATCGCTTTTGCGACGGTTTCAAGCACCGGCTCATAAAGACCAACATCGCGGATTTCGAACTGTGTGGTGTGCACGCCGATTGCAATACCACCTGAACCTGCATCTATATAATACCGCGCCAGCGCGCGCTGGCGCACAGGATCAAAGTTGCGTTTTTTATCAAGCGCAAGTGGTGAGGCCGGAATTACAACGCCTTTGCGCAGTGTCTGCAGCACACTATCTGGCCAGTCTGTCCATTGCATGAATATAATCCTTCTATCCCAGCTCCGGCCCTGCAAGTGCAAACATCCGCGCCGGGTCGCCAAAAGGTGCTTGCCGCCCTTTTGCCATGCGCAGAAATGGCCGTTGTTTTTTGAATCCGAGGGCCTTCAGATGTTCGACAAATAACAACTGATGGTCACAGGCATCAATGATCACCGCACCCGTTTGCCCGTGCAAAGCATCACGAAGCAGGGCGATTGCGGTTTCAGGATCATCGGCGCAAAGCGGTCCGATCTGGCGTGAGATGCGGCCATTGCGGCCCAATACATAACCGCGATTTTGGTTTGCGATTCGAGCATGATCTCCACTGCGCAACAACAGCGCATCAAGGACAGTCCCTCGGTCGCCGCCGAATATATGGCGGTCCAGGACTTTGATAATATCCATTTCGGTATCGCCGGGCGGTTGTGAAGCCAGCCTGGAAATTGTATCCATCTTAATTGCGGCGGCATCGTCGATTTCCCAGCGATGAATTGCAAAATGAGGCTCAAAACCAAGCGGGCGGTATACCGGTTCACCGGCAGGCGTTGCATCAAGAACGGGCGTCAGCCCGTTGTGTTCCAGCAATTCAATTGCACGCTCGAGAAGCTTTGTTGCCAGTCCTTTTTTGCGCCAGCTCCGGGTCACCAGTACCATGCTTATCCAACCGAATGTATTGCCATAGGGCAGTGTCAGCGCGGATGCTACAAGGTGGTTTTTTGATTTTGTCACGCCGATCGCTGTGCCCGCGGCCAGCATCATTTTCCAGTCATCAAGGGTCTGGTTCCAGTTAGCCTCCACCGACAGGGCCAGCGCACCCTGTAAATCGCTTTCATTCAGGGTTATCATGGGCCAGTCATCAATAGGTACCGTCGCGAACTTCATAATGCGTTGGCTTTCCAAGATTGACACCACCCTTGACAACCCAGTCGGCACACCAGTCGATCATTTTGTCCATCGGCACCACAGGCTCGCCAAACAAACTCACTGCCTTATCGGAATTGGCCAACCAGGCCGATGATTCCGGTACGCCGGAAAACCTGGCCTGTTTGCCCATTCTTTTGGCAAATTCTTCTGCCAGCCATTTGATTGAAGTAACAGAACGCCCGGAAAGATTGAGTGGCCATGCCGGTATCGAACAATGGTTCAATGCCATCAGGATTTGTGCATTGGCATCGCCCTGCCAGATGACATTTGCATGGCCCATCTTAAGGTCAATAATGCGCTCGTTGAACACGCTGGATGCAACGTCGAACAAAACCCCATACCGCATGTCTATTGCATAGCTGAGACGTATAATGCAGCCTGGTGTATCCAGAGCGCTGGAAAAATGCTGAAACATCCGCTCCCGCCCGACACAGGACTGGGCATATTCACCCGGCGGATTAGGCGCCAGGTCCTCACCTGCACCACCCGAGTTGATGCCGACAAACGGGTAGACGCAAACGGTTGAGAATATGACGATGCGCGAAGCATGAAATTTTTCCGCAACCAGACCTGGCATAAACGTGTTCATTGCCCATGTGAGAGATTCTGACCCGGTCGAGCCAAATTTGCGCCCGGCCATAAAGACCACATTTTCCACCTCTGGTAATTCAGCCAGTGACCGCCGGTCCAGCAGGTCGGCCTGAATTGTTTTTATCCCCTGCCTTTCAAGTTTTTCCCTCAAACCGGGTTCGCTGAATCTAGCGACTCCGAATATAGTTTTTGACGGGGCTGCACGCTTTGCAAGGCGGGCCAGCGTGGGCCCCATTTTTCCACCAACCCCTAGAACCATGATGTCACCATTCAATCCGGCAAGACTGCTTACCAAAGCTCTGGAGGGCCGCGTCATGAACTCCTCAAGGGCCTCTTCATCAGCAAATGACCCTGGCAACTCCTGATCTTCGATATATGACTTTACAGCTTCCTGGACCATTAAATTTTCTTTCATTGAAGTCGGCGGGTGGTTTTTGCCCGTCAGTACGCCGCTATATAACTGAACAGTTGAAACTGGTCAACAAATAACTGGACAGTTGAAAGACCACATAGCAGCAATTACTTCAAAAAGAATTCCACTTGGATAATTTTCAAATTGCTCAAAATTCCGTTGAACCATTCGATCCAACCGGGTTTATCCAATGCAAAAGAATAGTGTCTACTCGGATCGACATGCTAAACACAGCCAAGAAAATAACCGTGTTTTGGTTGTAACAATGGAGATCAATAATTGTATGAGGGAGAATAGGATAAGGACGTTTATCCGGACCATGGCCACGGCGATCTTGGTTAATTGATTGCCTGCCTGGGTGAGTTTTTTGAAACCAGAAATGCTGCGACGAGGCAAACAAGATATACCAGTGGCCGTGCAAATTTGGCCCCAAATCAGGAGGGAACCGAGTAGGTTACCAGTGTCATGTCGCAGGCTTCATCACGCAACGGGATCAATGCCTGATATTCTGCTGAATTATACCAGCTGTTGAGCGTGTCGATATCGGCAAACTTTATAATCGCCACTCTTTTGTGATCGCATTTGCCGGCAAGAACATCTTCAACAGCACCGCCTAAAACCAGTTCGCCACCAAATTTTACAGTCAATTTTCCGGCGCT
>QIIJ01000060.1 GCA_003232595.1 Aurantimonadaceae bacterium
GAACCAGACGATGAACAACAATGCAATAAAGCCTGCCCACAATTTCCATTTTCTGGTACCGGATTTTTTTTCGTTTTTCATATTATCCTTGCCGCATCCGTGCTCGCTTGTTAGGCGCAGGGTGAAAGGTTCATCTATGAGCGATTTTTGGGTTTTTGGCTATGGTTCGCTGATGTGGCGACCGGGATTTGACGCGATAGAAACGGTTCAGGCCACAATGCACGGGGTCCACCGTGCGCTCTGTGTCTATTCCTGGGTTCATCGCGGAACGAAAGAAAGACCTGGCCTGGTCTTTGGCCTCGACCGCGGCGGCTCCTGCCGGGGCATGGCTTTTCACATTGCTGCAGATAATCGCCAGCACGTTCTTGAATACCTGCGCGCACGCGAACTGGTAACCAACGTTTACCTGGAGGTCGAACGCCGACTGAGGTTGAGCGACGGAAGACAGGTAGCGGCCGTAACCTATGTGGTTGACCGCACCCACGGCCAATATGCGGGCGTATTGTCACTTGACAGACTGGCAGACCAGGTGCACGGCGCCGTTGGTCAATCCGGTGCAAATGAGGATTACATATCGAGGAACTCAATATCCACGATCACAAACTGGAATTGCTGGCTGGCAGGCTGCCAAACCCGCAATAGGCTCAGGATCGGGTTCTTAATAAAGCTCAGCCAGGCCTATTTCGGGGCCATGCGGATAGCACCATCGAGACGGATGGATTCGCCATTCAACATGGCATTTTCGCAGATATGCTGCACCAGGCTCGCATATTCCGAAGGCTCGCCAAGGCGTGACGGAAAAGGCACACTTGTCCCAAGTTTCGCCATTGCCTCCTGCGGCAGGCCCTCGACCATTGGTGTTCGAAACAAGCCCGGCAAAATGGTGCAAATGCGAATACCATCCCGGGCAAGATCGCGGGCAATTGGCAGGTTCATGCCCAAAACGCCACCCTTGGAGGCCGAATAGGCAGCCTGTCCGATCTGGCCATCAATGGCGGCAACCGAGGCGGTGGTAACGATGACACCGCGCTCGCCATCATCGGTGACGGGTTTTGCATCAAGCATGCCCGCCGAACACTGGGCAATCATGTTGAAGGTGCCGATAAGGTTGACCTTGATTATTGTGGAAAAGGAAGCCAGGTCGTGGGGGCGCACAGCACCTGTTTCGCGATCACGCGACACGGTTTTGCGGGCAATGGCTATGCCTGCGCAACTGACCAGAACATGCTCCTGGCCATGGGCTGCACGGGATTTTTCAAGACCAGCTGCAACCGCATCATGGTCGCTCACATCGACTCTGGCAAACACACCGCCAATTTCTCCCGCAACCATCTCGCCGCGGTCAGCGTTCATGTCGAATATCGCAACTTTCACGCCGTTTTCTGCAAGGTTTCTTGCGGTTGCCTCGCCGAGGCCCGAGGCCCCGCCGGTCACCACGGCTGCAATGTCTGATCCAAGTTTCATTTACCTCTCCACAAGTTGATGACTTTTTCCCAAACCTATCCAAATCCATCTACACCACAAGCCAAACTTGAAAAAGGCGTCCAAAATACCCATATTTCAACAATGGAGCAACAAGTGAGTTCAAAATTCAGGGACGTTCTGATTGGCGAAATTCTTGAACCGGGCGACGAGGACCGGCAGGAAAAGCGCGAAAAGAATGTCCGGGAAAAATTCTGGGCAACCACCCGCAGGGCAGCCCGCAAGGTTCCTTTCATGGACGAGGTGGTGGCCGCATATTTCTGTGCCATGGACCCCAATACACCTGCAAAAGTGCGGGGCATACTGCTTGCCGCACTTGCCTATTTTGTCCTGCCGTTGGACATGATACCGGATTTCCTGATCTTTGTCGGCTTTGGTGATGATGTGGCGATTCTGACCGCAGCACTTGCGGCGGTTCGTTCAAATATCACGGACGCCCATCGGCTCGCCGCCAAAAAGGCGCTTGAAGAGACCGGTGAGGGTCTGGGTTAATTTTGATCTTCGGGCGGTTTTTTGGCACCAGTCATGAAAGCCACTGCGTCTGACATCGAATATTCCCTGGGGTTTAATATGCAAAGCCTGCGCCCCAGCCGATGAACATGAATTCGATCTGCAATTTCAAACACATGGGGCATGTTGTGGGAAATCAGGACAATCGGAATGCCGCGTGATTTCACATCCTGTATCAATTCCAGAACCCGGCGGGATTCTTTTACGCCCAATGCCGCTGTTGGTTCATCCATAATAATGACTTTCGAACCAAACGCCGCAGCCCGGGCGACGGCCACACCCTGACGCTGCCCGCCTGAAAGGGTTTCAACAGCCTGGGCAATATTCTGGATTGTCATCAGACCAAGCTCGCTCAGTTTGTCGCGCGCCAACTGCTCCATTTTCCTGCGGTCAAGCTGCCGGAACAGTTTTCCCATAATACCTGGTTTGCGTATTTCCCTGCCCAGGAACATGTTGTCGGCAATGGAAAGGGCGGGCGAAAGTGCAAGTGTTTGATAAACCGTTTCAATACCTGCTGTACGGGCTTCAATCGGAGTGCGGAATTTTACCTGAATGCCGTCAAGAAAGATTTCGCCCTCATCGGGTGGCGCAGCACCGGAAATTGCCTTGATCAGAGTCGTTTTTCCGGCACCATTGTCGCCGATTACGGCGAGGATTTCGCCTGGATAAAGATCGAAATCAGCCTTGTCGAGCGCCGTCACCCTGCCAAATCGCTTGACCAGGTTTCTTGCGGTTAAGATCGGCTGACTCATGCGGCAACCTTTCTGATCCACTGGTCAACCGCCACCGCACCAATGATCAAAACACCGATCAGCAGGTAGGTCCATTGGGGGTCAGTACCAATCAGCCGCAAACCGAGGGAAAACACACCAACAATCAACGCACCAAACAACATGCCCATGATTGACCCCCTTCCGCCAAACAGCGAAATTCCACCGATGACCACAGCCGTGATCGATTCTATATTGGCGAATTGTCCGGCTGTGGGCGAAACCGAACCGATGCGACCAATAAGCGCCCATCCGGCAAAGGCGCAGATCAAACCGGCCAGCATATAAACAGAAACCAGTGTCCGTTTAACCTTGACGCCTGACAATTCAGCAGCCTCGGGATCATCGCCGACCGCATAAACATGTCTTCCCCAGGCGGTATTGTTGAGCACATAGGCCAACAGTATTACGAGCAGGACAAAAGCAATAACCCCATAGGTGAAAACCGCGCCGCCAATATTGATTTTATTGCCAAAAAACTGCAGTATTTGTGCGCTTTTTTGAATGTCCTGGCTGCGAATTGTCTCATTGGCGGAATACAAAAAGTTTGTTGCCAGCACGATCTGCCACATGCCCAGTGTGACGATGAATGGCGGCAGGCGCATATAGGCAATGAGCGCGCCATTGATCGCGCCGCAAAAGCTGCCAACCGCCAGACCGGCGGCAATTGCAAGTTCTGGCGGCATGCCATAGCGAAATGTAAACTGCCCCATAATCACCGAAGACAGCACCATGATTGCTCCGACAGAAAGATCAATACCGGCGGTAAGAATGATCAGCGACTGGGCAGCACCTACAATGCCGACAATGGCCACCTGTTGCAGGATAAGAGTTAAGGCGAATGGCGAGAAAAATTTGCCGCCCAGAATAATACCGAATGTTGCGATAGATAAAATCAACACAGTCAGGGGAACAAGGGACGGTGTTTTATGAAGCCAATGCTGAATGGTCTCCAGCAGGCCACGGTTTCTGTTTTCAAAGGAGGCTATTTCTTCGGTCACAGGTGAAGGGGCCATTGTATCTTCATTTAGGCAGTGAACTCATAAACAGGATCGCAATGGTATGAATCAATTTGTTCGCATACAAGGCGCAAGACCGCAGGAAACCTTTTGGTTTTCAAGGGATTGCAACGCTGTAGGCGGGCAAATTGATCATATCCGAAGGACGGCAAAACTGCTTCAATCTGCAGCGTCAAAGCACTT